>NZ_JADEWA010000059.1:0-18018 GCF_015207865.1 Dolichospermum sp. LEGE 00246 | reverse complement strand
TTTAGAAATAAATCAAAAATAGAGCTAGTTAATTATGTTTTTGCAATCATAAATTCTGGTTTAGGATTCATTTCTATAACTTTAATTTTTTTAGCACCAGATCAATTTCTATTATCCTTAAACAAGATAATGATTAATCTTTTGATAGCAGGGGGAATGGCAGTATCAGTTGGGTTAGTTCAAAAGCTAATTAAGAAAAAATCTGAGTCGAAAGGAAAAATAGTAGCTAAGTTATGCAATATATTTAGAAATAATCTCTTATTACCTTGGTTGGTATTTTATGTTATCTACTGCTTATTGCTAGTTCATACAATCTTCTTTAGTGAATCTCCTTCTTTAATAGATTACCTGAAAAACTCATTGGAGATATCATCAGGTTATTCCAGCGCAATGAGTATATTCGGCTTCACTAAATTTAATTTTTTCAAGATTCAACTAGCAATTGCTATATCAGACTTTTTTTTGATAATCTGGCTGATGTTTTTGATAACAAAGGAAGGATATTTAAATTTATCTTTGTCCTTATTTTTTGTTATTTTTCTATCCTTTAAACACGGTTTTGTTCGTCAAGATGGTCATGTTGTAGTTTTTGCTATAGTAGTTCCCCTAGTTACTTCACTATTAATTCTGAGAATTTCCAAATTTCGCCATCAAAAAATATCTTACTATTTCTTTGCTTATATATTGATCGCCTCCTTACTCATTTCTTTCCCTTATATCAGTCCAAGAAATCAAGCCAAAACATTAATGCCTAAACAGGCTATAAACAATCTTAGCTATCTATTTGATATAAAAAACTTAAGGTTGACAATAGATAAAGAAACCAGAGGTAATCTAGCCGATGTTCAACTTCCCGACAATGTTAAAAACTTAGTTAATGGCAAAACAATAGATATCATTCCTTGGGAAATTTCATTAGTTCCCGCTAACCAACTTAACTGGAAACCTAGACCAATATTCCAATCTTATTCAGCATATACAAAGACTCTCGATAATTTCAACTTTGAAAGTATGTCAAAATTACCAAGAGATTATATTTTTTATAATTTCATGGCAATTGATGGTAGACATCCTTTCTTTGATGAACCTAAGACTTTTTCTTATGTTTTCTGTAATTACGAACCATCAGGAGATGTACCTGATTTTATCAAGACTCCTAAACTCTCAAATATAGTCCTTTTAGAAAAGCGTCAGGTGAGCCGATGTTTGCCAGATTCTTTGGGTGAAATATCATCAATTCCTTGGAATAATGCTTATTCTATAGAAGTTGGTAATGGGAAGATAATTAGGGCAAAAGTTAAGTTTCAATATTCCCTTTTAGGAAAAATTTATAAAACTCTCTTTAGATCACCACCTGTAATGATGAAAATAATTTATGTAGACGGATCTCAAAATACTTATAGAATAATTCCAGAAAATTCAGAAAATGGCGTTATAGTCAGTCACCTCCCCAAAGATGATAATGAAGCTTTGTCATTCTTGCGAGGACAATTACCAGCAAAAGTTAAGTCATTCAGTTTCCAAGCAAGCAATTCTCTTTTGTACGTACCGAAAATAGAACTAAGTTTTCTATCAAATAAATTACTTGATTAACTAATACAAAATAAATCCCATGAGCAAACAGATTTTAATCACAGGTGGAGCAGGATTTGTAGGTAGTGCTTTGGGTCTAGGACTTGCTCAACGCTATCCTGACTGGAAAATTACCGCTTTAGATAACTTAAAGCGACGAGGTTCAGAATTGAATTTACCCAGACTTAAACAAGCGGGGATTCAGTTTGTTCATGGTGATATTAGAAGTCAAGAAGATTTAGATCCCATCGCACTTCAACCTGATTTAATTTTAGAATGCTCCGCTGAACCTTCAGTATTAGCTGGGTATACTTCTCCGGGTTATGTGCTGCAAACTAATTTGGTAGGAACAATTAACTGCTTAGAATTAGCACGACAAACTCAAGCGGATTTTATTTTTCTGTCTACCAGTCGGGTTTATCCCATTGCTTACCTCAATGCTTTGGAATTTACAGAAACAGAAACCCGTTTTCAACTCTTAGAACAACAGCCTTTAGTAGGGGCATCAAATCATGGTATCTCTGAGGAATTTCCCTTAGATAAAGCCCGCTCTCTTTATGGCTCAACTAAACTCGCTTCAGAATTACTGATTGCTGAATATGCTGATGCTTATGGAATCAGAACTCTGATTAATCGTTGTGGAGTCCTAACTGGTCCTTGGCAAATGGGCAAAGTAGATCAAGGTGTGTTTGCTTTGTGGATGGCGTTTCACTACTTTCAAAAACCTTTAAAATACATTGGTTATGGGGGGACTGGTAAACAAGTTAGAGACTTTTTACACATAGCAGATTTATTAGACCTAATTGACATCCAGATTTGTAGTTTGGAGGAATTAAAGGGGCAAACTTTTAACGTTGGTGGTGGAGTTAATAACACCCTTTCACTGTGGGAAACAACTCAGCTTTGTCAAGAAATTACCCAGAATCAAATTCCCATTACCCCTATTCCCGAAAATAGAATTGGTGATGTACCAATCTTTATTACAGATTCTCTCAAAGTGATGAATGCTACTGGATGGCAACCTCAAAGAGATGCCAAAAAGACCCTAACTGAAATTTATGAGTGGATTTGTCAATTTGAGTCCCAAGTCAGTGATATTTTTAATTAAGAGTTGTTTTTTCACTCAAACTTGGGCAAATAGCCATAGGAGTGAAAATTATCGTAGGGACAATTCATGAATTGTCCCTACAAGGGTTTGGTGGTTATGCACATTTAATTACCACCAGATGTCTATTACCAAAGACTCAAGTACCGCAAGAACCTCATGTTTTTTCTCGTAATGAATGGGGTCAAGTCCAGGGGAGAAAGAGAACAATACAGTACATAACGTATTAAATTCAACAAATATACTCATTCCTAACTTTTCGTTACATAGTTATAAACTTTTCCGCAGACCTACTTACTTACTTCTTCTTTAAATTGTTTTTGGCAAATCAGAAGGTAAAAGAAAGCAGTAATCCAAATTGTACTTTGAATGATTTGTACAAATGGTAAATCCGTGACTTTTGAAGGAATTAATAAACTCAATAAAACTAAGGTTAATATCAAAACATTTGATTTATTTGGCTTATTAAAAGTCAAATCAATTACTGCTAATAACAAGAAAACTAACATGACATTATCATGAACTAGATGATAAGTCCATAACCGACCTATGACAGAAGCAACAGCAAAGAGAAACAACAAAGAATGATCCTTAAATAAATAAAATAACCCGATAATTACAACAGTGGCCACTACAGCTAATAATATTGTTGCTACAAGTGGATTAATTCCGAATTTCATTAAAACATTGATTCCCGAAGTTCCTGTATCAACATAGTATTGGGAAACTTTAATCATTTTCTCAACCATATAAATAGGAGAAACTTTCACCAATATTCCTATTATTGAACTAGAAATAACAATATACAAACAGCAAGCTATGACCGCATTAATTCTTTTTTTGATAACGGGGATAAAAAAGTAAAGGGCAGAAATATTTGGTTTGAGTAAAGCTAAACCTAAAATTAACCCTGCTGATAAATTATAATTTTTCTGCAATAACCAAAACATAACAATTAACAAGGCATTAATAATAATGCCATATTGTCCAGCACTCAAGGTAGTAGAATGACTAGCAAGTGAGAGACAAGCACTGACTGTAAACCAGGTTTTTAATTTTCCATAACGTTTGCCTATTTGATAAGCAAAAATAGCTAAAATAACTAAGGCTATGGTATTTAATAAAGCATGATACCAGCGAGTTAATTCCAAAGAAATAGGTGGAAAAAATATCAAGCCTGAGAAAAAAGCCCAAGGTGGATATCCCCCAGAGGTTACAGCACCTAGTTGGGGGTCTATAAAAGGTGAATTTCTAGTAATATCGTAGGGATATAAACCCCGATAAATATATTGTTGTTCTTTCCAGCGACTATATAAATCTGCTGCACCAATTTCCTGATCTACAATTAAGTAATAATAGCCTTTGATAAAGTAAGCAAAACAGAGTATAGTTAAAACTGTAGATAGACCAAAGATAATTTTTGCAGGAGTCAGCTTTTTGAAAAATACTGGGTTATTCATTTGAAATAGTATCTGATGTTTTTGCTTAGTGTTGCTATTAGTTCAAGAGAGTTATTATGAAATTGAAAGATATCCCATTTCTTTTAGATAAAATATCACCTTACTTGTACTTTCGTCAACAGTTTCATATTCAGTATGACAAATAATTTCAGCATTGACAGGTTCTTCGTAGGGATCATCAATACCTGTAAATTGTTTAATTTCTCCACTTCTAGCTTTTGCATATAAACCTTTCACATCTCTTTTTTCACAAGTATCTAAGGATGCTTTGACATAAACTTCTACAAAGTTTTCTGTCATTTCTCTTACTTCTTCTCTAGTTTTTTGATAGGGACTGATAGCGGAGACAATCACAATTACTTGATGACGACTCAATAAACTAGCCACAAATCCAATCCGACGAATGTTACAATGTTTTTCAGAGTTAAATTATGAAAAATTTGGGAGCGATTAATCTATTATTCATTCGATTACAAAAGTTAGCTACTATTACCCGATCTAATGAATGGTGGGCATCTAAGGGATCACCTGTACTAGCTACAGCCTATGCTACAGCGTCAATTCTCAATATTCCACTTGTTTCCCTATGGAATTCACTCATATTTCTCCTGATATCTTTAACAGTGGTCGCAATTTATGCTCACCTCCTAAATGATATCTCAGATCAAGATGAGGATCTCATAGTGGGTAAATCTAATGGTTTAGCCGGTCGTTCAAAATCCTTCAAGGGCATAGCAATTATATTATGTCTATTTCCAGGGCTTTTAGTAATAGGATGTTTAATTAAATTACCTTTAGCTCTTGCTATTTATATCAGTAACTGGCTGATTTTCATTTGTTACTCAATTCCGCCTATACGGTTAAAACAAAGGGGATTTTTAGGTGTCTTAGCTGATGCGACTGGGGCGCATTTGCTGCCAAATTTATTTGCAGTGGTCTGGATAGCTCATGCTTCGGAGCAAAAGATTCCATTACTATGGATAATTCTAGTAGGCATTTGGTCACTGGCGACTGGGTTACGAGGGATTCTCTGGCATCAGATAAAAGATATAGAGAATGATCGTTTAACTGGAGTTAATACTTTTGCAGTTCAAACATCTATCAAAACCTTAAAAGGCTTAGGTCAATGGGTTGTTTTTCCACTAGAAGTTATAGCCTTCACTGGCATGGTGATTATTTGTGGCAATTACTTACTTATTATTTTTCTGCTAATTCATTTGGTAACACAATGGCTAAGATACCATTTTTGGCAAATTAATAGTATTATTGTTGCGCCTGTTTCCTCAGATAGTATGCTCCTAGAAGAATACTACGCTTTATTTTATCCCTTAGCCTTTTTAGTCTCAGCAGCCTGGCAGAATCCACTTAATCTAATCTTTTCAGGAATTCATTTGATACTTTATCCAAATCATTTACGGTGGTGGCTTAGAGATATTCATGGTCTGCTAAGATGGGAGATTCCTAATTATTTCAGTAAGTTTCAAAAAAGTTAATCTAGTGAACTACCCACACTGACTTGGAGTACCAAGTACAGTGTCGGCTTCTGTACTCATAGGGGAGTGCCGCAACTTAGACTTTCGACCAAGTTTTGGTCTTATCTCCCCTCCTACAGCAGAAACGGCTGCACCTTCCGCCTTGATGATTCTGATACCCTCTACTCTAATATTTATCGCTGCGTTTCCATCTCTATCATGATGACTACCACAATGAGGACAAGTCCATTCACGGACATCTAGTGGCATATCACTCACTTGATAAAAACAATTAGAACAGAGCTTAGAACTGGGAAACCATCTATCAATCTCAACTAATTTACCACCTTTACGTTCTAGCTTATAGGCTAAAAAATTAGTGAATGTCCCCCATCCAACATCAGATATTGATTTTGCCAAATTGTGATTACGAACCATGCCTTTGACATGAAGATTCTCTACTATAACAGCTTGGCTATCGCTGACTAACTTATAACTAAGTTTATGTAGAAAATCTTGCCGAGAATTACTAACCCGTTCGTACACTTTGGCAACAACTTTTCTATATCTATTTCTTGATTTACTTCCCTTTTGTTTACGTGCTAATTTTTTCTGTTTGCGTTTAAGGTTTTTTTCCTGCTTGGCAAGGTGTTTAGGGTTATCATATAAGACAACCTTTTCACCATCAGTGACAACAGCAAAATGTTTTAATCCTAAATCAATACCATAAATCTTCCCTTCGGAAATAGTTGGATTTTCCCTTGTGTTGAGCGGAGTCGAAACACCTTCTACTTCAGTCAGGATAGATGCAAAATATTTACCTGATGGAGTTTTACTAATAGTGACAGTCTTAATTTTGCCATCAATAGGTCTATGTATTTTGGCTTTGACTATCCCTATATTGCCGGGAAGTTTGATATTACCATCTACAACCTTGACGTTTTGAGGATATTGGATAGACTGTTTACCGTGCTTAGATTTGAATTTAGGAAACCCCGCACGTTTATCAAAAAAGTTTTTATACGCTGTAGTTAAATTTAGTGTTGTAGCCTGTAAAACTTGGCTATAACAATCACCTAACCAAATAGTATCTTCTGCTTTTTTGAGAACAGGAAGTAATGCGTTGAGTGCAGCACGGCTAAGTCCTTTACTCGTCTCTTTGTAAGTCTCAATTGACTTATTTAGAGCATAATTCCACCACCACCTAGCACATCCAAAAGATTGCGCTAGTTGTGTTTCCTGTTCTTTTGATGGATATATACGAACTTGAACAGCCTTGTGTATCACCCAAATTACCTCCTGGATACCTCTATTTTAGCATGATATATTATTTTGAGTAATGGCATAATACATAATATTGGAAAACCCTCAAATGTTCTTTGCTCTTACTCGGCTATGCCTCGTATTGATTGAGAACGATTTCGGTTTTTCCCGCCTTATATCCCGCCACTGATTTGGAGTACCAAATTCAGTGGGGGACTTACGGCGTAGTAGTTAAGCTAAGTAAAAAGTTTTTTGAAAAGTCTAATTTATTACCCACCTGGCGACTCGAAGTCGCGGCTACACAGACGAAACCCACCTTCGTGGGTTCAAAAGCCTTAATTTTTGATTAGTCCACGCAGGTGGACTTTGTTTGTGTAGTCGCGTATCCCTGACGGGAGCCGGAGGCATCTTTCTAATCGCCGGAAACTTTTCAAACATCCTCTAATTCGGCACGATCAAATCAATATACATTTTGTTTTGTAAAAACCCTGAAATCACCTATTTATCAAGTATTTGTTGAATTTACATTTCGTTACATATATTCATTGTTTAACGCCAACTTGTTTATCATAGATTCATATATACTAATCTAGTTTTAGCCATAGCAACAGTAAGTTAAATATTAGGTTCCGCAAATGACGGAGAACAGGGAAATATGAGACAGTTTTTTGCCGACTCAGTATTACAGGATCAGTTCCTACCTGCTGGATATGTCCAGGTTCCGATGCTCTCTGCCAAAGAAATATCCTACTTGATCTCGGAAATTGGGAAATTGCGTCCTGATGATAACTTTAACCCACCACCTGGTGAAAAATATTGGACTTCTTATCACTGCTCTTTTCTTGATAAAAACGTCGACTACAAACGTCAGGCATTCGGCTTGATTAAAAAGGTCTTTAATCCCTATTTAAAGCGGTATATGCCAGACTTCGAGATTGTCAATGCCAACTTCTTTGTTAAGCCGCCGCATAGTGGAGCAATGAAGATTCATCAAAACTGGACGGCGTTAGAAATGGAGGATACGACAGTAACCCTCTGGTGTCCTTTACAAGATGTAGATGCTCACAATGGCGGAATTCACGTTGTTCCCGGTAGCCATAAAATTATTCCTCACGTTGAAAGTGTTATGTGTTCCCCCTATTTTAAAGACATTCAGGAAGCCCTGATGGAAAAATACCTTCAGCCGATACCGATGCGGGCTGGGGAAGGGCTGATATTTGATGATGGACTTATCCACTGGACACCAGTGAATAACTCTGAGGTAGCAAGAATTGCTGTCCAGATTTTTTGTGTGCCAAGTGACGCAACGCCCTTTCTATATCTCTTTGATCAGAATCATCCAGAACACTTTGAGAAAATTGAGGTGGATGAAGAGTTTTTCCTATCTCAGTCAATAACCGATATGATTGTCCGTCAGCCCCACTGGAAAAGTCTGGGCTTTGTCGAGAACAAGAACCGTTATATTTCTGAAGAAGAATTTATTGAACTCCTCAAAAAAGGAGACGAAATCCGCCAGAAAATCTACTTTCCGAACACAAATCCTAACTCGTGAGTAATTACCATGCGAAAAATACTTAATAATGAAACCCAAAATAGCTTGTTGATCAAAAGAGGTTATATTCAACAGCAAATTTTGTGCGAATCCGAAATTCAGTATTTGTTGGATCAGGTTCGTAAAGTCTGTCCTGAAAATGATTTTCAGCCCCATAGAGAAACTTCTTCACACCCCTACATCTTTTCCAGTTATACACATACTCAGAATCTACGCGAATTTGGTTCCAGGATTGTACAGGAAGTTCTATTCCCTCACGTTGAGCAAATTTTTGACAACTACCGTATGATTAGTTGTGGATTGTTTATTAAGGCTCCAAAAGGTGGATGGCTTGACATTCATTATCATCACCAGATAATCATTGATGTAGAGAAATATTGGCTGATGGACATCTGGTGTCCTTTAACGGATACAGACGTTTCTAATGGCACGTTCCATGCTGTTCCAGGAAGCCACAAAATCTTTCCAAAAATCATTCATCATACGGACGGTTACGGTCCTTTTTTTCAAAATTATACCCAAGTTATTCGAGATAAATATTCGATTCCGCTACCATCAAAGGCAGGGGAGGCGGTCATTTTTGAAGATAGTATGCTGCATTGGTCGCCGAATAATATGACAGACTACCCACGATATGTTATTCACTGTACCTGTATCCCAAAAGAAGTGATGCCCATTCATGTGCATTTTGATCCTAAGACTCCCCAGCAGTTTGAACTGTATGAGGCAACAGATAAATTTTTAACCGAAACCGTCTTTGATAAATCATTACCAAGACCAAACAATCTAAAACTGCTGGCAATTATCCCTAATAACAATCACGCTTATACTCTGGAAGAGTTTGAGGAACGAATGCAGAATCCTGATAAAATTCGACGTGAACTTTATCCCAATATCCCTAATATTTCTGAGGAGGAGTTTCTGGAACTCCTTCAGAATGAGGACGAAATCCGCCAGAAAATCTATTCTCCGAACGTAACTTTTAACTAGGGAGCAATTACCATGCGAAACATACTTCATAATGAAACTCAAAATAGCTTGTTGATAAAAAGAGGCTATATTCAGCAGCAAATTTTGTCAGAATCGGAAATTCAGTATTTGTTGAATCAGGTTCGTAAAGTCTGTCCTGAAAGTGATTTTCAGCCCCATAGCGATGCTTCTTCACACCCCTACATTTTTTCTAGTTATGCTGCGGTAGATTCTGAGTATCTACGTGAATTTGGTTCCAGGATTGTAAAGGAAGTTCTATTCCCTCACGTTGAGCAACTATTTGACGGCTACCGCATCATGAGTTGTGGATTGTTTATTAAGGCTCCAAAAGGGGGATGGATTGACATTCATTATCACCACCAGATAAACATTGATGAAGAGAAATATTGGCTGATGGACATCTGGTGTCCTTTAACGGATACAGACGTTTCTAATGGCACGTTCCATGCTGTTCCAGGAAGCCACAAAATCTTTCCAAAAATCGTTCATCATACGTGTAGCTACGATCCTTTTTTTAAAGATTATACCCAAGTTATTCGAGATAAATACTCGATTCCGCTACCATCAAAGGCAGGGGAAGCTGTCATTTTTGAAGATAGTATGCTTCATTGGTCGCCGAATAATATGACAGACTACACACGATATGCTATTCACTGTATGTGTATCCCAAAGGAAGTGACACCTATTCATGTCCATTTTGACCCCAAGGCTCCCCAGCAGTTTGAATTGTATGAGGCAACAGATAAATTTTTAACCGAAACCGTCTTTGGTAAACCAATACCGAGACCAAGCGATCTAAAACTGCTGGCAATTACCCCTAATAACAATCACGCCTATACTCTGGAAGAGTTTGAGGAACGAATGCAGAATCCTGATAAAATTCGACGTGAACTTTATCCCGATATCCCTAATATTTCTGAGGAGGAGTTTCTGGAACTCCTTGAGAAGGAGGACGAAATCCGCCAGAAAATCGACTCTCCGAACGTAATCCATAACTTGTCAGCAATGAACCCAGAAATGAGGGTGAGTTTGGACGATACTCAGCAGAAGGTAATGACATCAGGGATAGCAAAAGTGCCTTCAGTTCTGACTCGCATTGCTGCAACTTGTATGGATATCCTGGGTATGAAGCCCCGATCAACAGCAAAGGTGCTGTCCGTTCCTCAGACATCAGGTGTGATTCGTCAAGCTGGCACTCCGATTAACCAGCATACGGTTGCCGATGTCACCAATTACTACAACGAGTGGACTCAAAGCTATATCGAGGGCTTTGGAGAGGTTTTTCAGGGATCAAGACCTGATTCGACGGATGAACTACTCGATTATATTATTGGCGCGGCTCAGTTAGAGGATGGCATGACAGTGTTAGATGCGGGGTGCGGTGTCTGTGGACCTGCCATCGCGTTTGCTGAACGCCGAAACTTGAGGATTGAAGCAGTCACGCTTTCTGAAGTTCAGGTTGCGGAGGGGCAACAACGCATTCAGGATCGAGGGCTGCAAAACCGTATTACTGTGAGAAAAGGGGATTTTCACCAACTTGCAAAAATTTATCCACCCGCCCACTTCGACCGGGTTTTATTTCTGGAATCGCTCTGCCACGCTGAGGATTATCGAGAGGTTATCCGACAAGCAAAACAAGTCCTCAAGCCAGGTGGGTGCATTTACATTAAGGACTTTTACGCGGCAGATTACCGTTCCAGTCCCCATCTGCTCGAAGTGCAGGCAGAAGATTTGCGTGAGTTGAATCGAATTTACTGTCTGATTATGCCAGACCTTCCCAGTACGGTGGACCTGATTAGTGAGTTAGGATTTGGTATCATTTATTTGCGAGAACCCCAGTACACCTATTCTCCGGCAGCTTGGGAAAACTTTATGCGACATACCAATGTTTTCTGGCTTCCGAAATTGGATAACCCAGAGCGGGCAGTCATACGACCGATAGAAATTTTTGCGTACAATTATCATTGATGACTAGACACTACTAATTAAGTTGGCATTAAATAATCAATCTATCTATACAACAAATGTTAAGTTAACGAATATCTTGCCAAAGAAGATGTTTCACAGATTTGACAAAGCCAAGTATGTAAGTAAGTTTATTATGCCAACTTAGGAACGCAAATTTAATAACCTGCAATTCTGATGTAACCTGGAATGGTGCGTTACGCTGTCGCTAACACACCCTACTTTTGCACCTTATTTAATTCACATTCCTTACTTAACTTCAAAATATGAAAAATATTCGTCACGCTTTCAAAGATTCAGTCCTTCAAGAAGAGTTCTCAAACAAAGGCTATGTGGTTGTAAATTTGGCTGAACCTGGTGAATTAAAAAACTTGGCTGAGGCTTATCAATATCTCTATCCAAACAAAGAGCAAGGCTGTGTATTCTCATGTCATGATACTGATTTCGAGCGTAAGTTAAAGGCACAAAACCTGCTTCGTCGTGTGATTGGGGAAAAGGCACTTAATTTGTTTGATGCTTATAAATTCGTGAGTGGAGCGTTTGTTGCCAAGCACCCTGGAGAGACCAGTGTTGTTTCACCCCATACTGACTTGACCTTTGTTGACCACAAGCAGTACTCAGCCGTCGCTGTCTGGACTCCTCTTACAGAACTTACTTCTGAGGCGGGACGGTTACACATATTGGCAGGATCTCATCATTACACACCCCTGTGTGGGTCAAATCTTTATAGGAATTATACAGACATCGCCATCTCAAGCATGACTGAGATTGACCTAGAAATCGGACAGGCTGTCTGTTATGATATGCGGACGATTCATGCATCCCCTGCCAACAAATCATTGTCTCCCCGTATTGCTGGAAATTGTGTCTTTATCCCAGACGAAGCCGACCTCTGGCATATAACTCGTCAAGATGGGAAAATCCTGATCTATTCCGTTGACAATGATTTCTACAGTAGACAGTGCGGTGATGAGGCAAGCAATCAAGAGCTATTGAGGAATTATCGAGTTATTCATTCTGAACCGTTTGAATCAGATTTACTTGAAAATGAGTTCCAAAGGAATAATTCTCAACCCTTTGGCTTCTTTCAACGGGTAATCAAGCGGTTAGGCATTGTTTGAAAAGTCAACTATTTTGCATCGCAGGATCGGTAAAATCAAAAATAAGAGTAATTTCTACTCCCATTGTACTGGAATATGAAATAGGCATTTAGCACTTCGAGAAAAATTCAAACTAGGGTCTGCCAAACCTTTAACCTCAAAGCTGTAAAGTTGATCTCTGATCCCTTTCCATCCTAAAATGTCATGGGTGTCATACTCTACCACATGTACTTCTAACTGATATTTTCCTGGGAGGAGTGGCAATTGATTAATTGTGCATCTAAATTCATTTTGTCCTGCTTTTATTTGATAACGCTGATCTCCATAACTCCCAGTCATATTCGCCATCTCAAAAAGTCCATCTTTTCTTAAAGAAAAACCAATAAGGATCGGGTGGTTATCAAGTTGTGAATGACAAGTTAATCGAATTTGAACTTGACTACCTGGAAAAATTTCTTCCCCGTTTGTAGCAACTACCTCTACTTGTTCAATTTTGACTGTACCTAGTTTCTCTCCTGTTATTAGATATTCATCTTCATTTGCTTGTTCGTATGGATTATTAACTATTGATAGGGAATAATTCTGCTCCATCAAATCATTGTAAGCGTGAATTATATCATCAGGTTTACCAGTATTATGTACTTGTCCCTGATTCAAAAGAACAACTTGATGACATAGTGATTTGATTTGATACATTTGATGAGAAACCAATAATATGGCTCCACCTTTTTGAATATAATCTCTGAGATAAATTTGAAACTTCTGCTGGAAGTGAATATCACCACCTCCTAAAGCTTCATCTATGATAAAAACATCTGGTTGCAGTTGAGTATAAATAGAAAATGCTAACTTTAATCGCATTCCTGTACTATATGTACCTACGGGAGCATCAATAAAGCTTTCAATACCTGAATAATCAATAATGTGATTGATCTTTTGTTTGATTTGGGATTCACTGAAGCCATATCTTGATAGTTGATTATAGATATTTTCTCGCCCTGTTTGAAAAGTATTTAATCCAGCTTGAGCATCTATCATCACTACTTGATTAGTATGCCATATTACCTGACCTAATGTGGGACGTAAAATCCCCATAATTAAATTAATCAATGTGCTTTTACCAGCACCATTATGTCCAATTAAGCCTAGCACCTCACCTGCTCTCAATTGTAAATTGACATCATAAATAGACCAAAATTCGCCAGGACGTAAACGATTTTCCCCCTCGGATTTACGGCGAAATTCCCAGAAAATATCTGCAATTGTATATCGGATTGATAACTTGGGATTACGACAAAATCGTTTTGATAAATGCTTTGTTTCTAAAAGTATCTTTTCCATAATTTAATTTAGCGATCGCTCGATTATATAAGGTAAACATAAACGACAAAATAACCAACTTACTAAGAGTAATATTACAGTTAGAGGTAGTAATGTAAATAAAGCTAAAGTATTAACTGTACCCACACCATAGGTTAAAAATCTTATTCCTTCAAACAGATAAGTTAGGGGATTAAATTGCTGTAGAGAATAAAGCCAATTTCCGGGTTGTACAATTACAAATACAGGAGTAACAAGAAATACCAACCAAGGGAAAAACTGCATAACATTTTCTAAATCTTTACTTAAAGCATTCCAAGGAGCTAATAATAAACCCAAACCAGAGCCGAAACTTATAATTGAGGCCATCCCCAAAAAAGCCAGAGGAAATGTTAAAGCAGGATTGATATTAAAAACTAAAAGAATAGCAATCAACACTGGCAGACGCATCAAGAAGTTAAAGGTAGTTTCCGCCAAACCAGCCATCATAATAGCTTCTAAGGGAACTTTTTGTCTAACCAATATGTGAATGTATTGGTTAAGTGAAACCCGCTGAATATTTAAAGCTTCCAGAAACGTTTGTGCCATAATTAGCCCAAAGATACCATAAACTTGTGGTGGCACTGTACCTGCAATTAAAATAGGAATGCGATCGCCAAAAGTGGGCATTTGATCGCGCTGTCCCAATGTTAGTAAGATAGCTATTAAAGCTGAAGGAACAAATGCCCAGAATAGTCCAAGAGATGAATAACGATAACGTTGGGCTATATTTTGCAAAAACAGTCGTTTAGCAAATCCCGACGATGAGCGTAAATCCAGCCATGCACTTGTCAAAAATGCTCTAATTGAAAATAACTGACTTCTAGCACTGTTAATCCTTACAGAACTAGATAAATCACTACTGGTTTTTTCGGACTCAGAAGAAGGCAAATTCACATTCTATCTCCCATAGATGCGGAATTAACTGGCAAAGTAGATAACTGAAGCAACTTATCAGCAAATATCTGTTCTGGGTGGGGAGGAATTAGCTCCCTAATGGATATAGATGCTTCCTTGCCAATATATTCCCATTCATAACGACGCTGCCAAGCTCGTTCCAAAGCTTCATCAATTGCTGCAAAAAAAGCTCCCTTAGCTATAAACCCAGTTAGATCATCTTCTACAACCTCGGAAATACCTCCAACATCTGTAACAATTCCTGGTCTACCACACATCATCGCTTCTACTAAAGCTATGGGTAAACCTTCCGCACGAGAAGGCATAATCAGCGCGTGATGATCATGCCAAATATCTAGAATATTCTCTACAAACCCAGGGAAACTAACGTTTTTTAGTCCTAAAAGTTTGGTCATGTCAATGAGTCCATCTCTATCAACTCCCTGTCCGAAAAAGGAGATATGTAAATTGCGATTTTGCCACTTATCTTCAGCGAGAACTCTTAATAAAACATCTTGTCCTTTATCTAAAATCCACAAACGGCCAACACAAGCAATTTTAAAATAATCATTTTCTGGTTGGGGATAAGGTAAAGCCTCTGGAATTATAGCTCGATGGGGATTTCTGACAACTTCAGCATTGGTCAGACTGTAACCAATTTGAGCTTCTGTTAAAGACAAATTGTGTTTGGAGACAAAGAAACAATATTTGGCTTGAGCATAGACATCTCGCATTATCCAGAAAATAACCAGCGATCGCAAAATTCCCGATCCTCCGCCGCAGCTAAGGGAAAATTAAGATCAAATTGTCCTACTTGATTAAATAATTCCCTAGAAACAGCAAAATTATTAGAAGCGAAAAACTCAGGTTGAGAAGAATTTAGATTGTAATAATCGTAAATATAATCAATGAGTAATTGACTAGCTGTGGAGTATGGGTTGTCCGGTAAGGCGTTGATGGTTTTTCCTCCTAAGAGGGCATTTGGTCTTTTAGAGAAGATATTTTCCAGGGCTGAGAGCCAATTTGGATCGAGAGTGCAGTCATCATCTGTAAATCCTAAATATTGCCCTTTGGCCAGATTAGCACCTGTATTTCTAGCCATTGCTGGACCTGCATTAGCTTGGTGAATTAAGGTGATATCTAGCTGACTTTGAAACGATTTAACTACCCTATCTAAAGAGATTGTGCTACCATCATCCACTACTATCACCTCAAAGCAGTTGTGAGGATAATCTAGATTAGCTAGAGATTGCAAGCAATTAGTTAATGGCTGTGGACGATTGTAGGTAGGAACAATGATTGAGAATAAAATCTGGTTTTCTAACATAGCTGTGGATTTTAGTTATTTTTCCTTAAATCCTTTTTTGTGAACTCCTCATAATAAGAACGTTCAGTATTTACATCCCACAAATCATGATTCTCCCCCAAAACATTTTTCGCGGCTAATAATCCTGTTAACATCGAATGATCTTGATTATTATAACGGTGCATCCCATTCCGTCCAATGGTTTGTAAGTTATCAAACCCCTGCAAATAATCTTGAATCACCTGCAAATGTTGACGATATTCCTGATCATAAACAGGATAAGCTTTTAATTGTCTAATTACTGTCCCATCTTCAATTTTATTGATATTTGACAATAGAGATAAATCTACAATTTCTCTACTAGCAAATTCGATTAATTCACTATCGGATCTTGACCAAAGTTCATCACCTTCAGAACAAAAATATTCCATACCCAAGCAAGTTTTACTACTATCAGGAACCATTGCCGGACTCCAGTTTTTAAAGTTTTGTATCCGTCCTACTTTAAATTCTGGACTATGAATATAAATCCAGTTATCTGGAAATAAATCAACTGCATCAATTATTAAAGCCACAATTAAAAAATCTCGATATTTCAAACTGCGTGCTGCTTGTAAAACTGCTGTTGGTGCTGGTGGTTCTAGCTTTAATATCAAAGCACTAATTGGCATACTAGAAATAAATTCGTCTGCTTGTAAATCAAAAGTTTGATTTTCTTGCTGAACGGTAATTTTTTGAATTTGATTATGTTGATGGTAAATCTTGTTTACTTCGGTATTGAGATGAACTATTCCCCCCTGATTAGTAATGATTTCTTGGCATTTTTCCCACATCATCCCTGGTCCTAATTCCGGGTAATAAAATTCCTTAATCAAGGATTTAGTTTGGTGATTTTTAACCAAACTGTCAAGAATTACCCTTTTCAATGACATTCCTTGAATGCGTTGCGCTGCCCAATCTGCTCTAATTTCTGTACAGGAAATGCCCCAAACTTTTTCAGTATAAGTTTTAAAAAAGGTTTCATATAACCTTTTACCGAAACGATTACAAACCCATTGTTCAAAATTCTCTTCCACTGGGTGAGGCTTGATTTTAGCTTGCAAATAACTAAATAACATGAGCAAGCTGTTAATAAATCCCAGATTTGATAAAGCGTTATTTACTTCCAAAGGATAGTTAAAGAACTTGCCATTGTAGTAAATGCGGGATAGACGAGGGACTTTTAGAAAGTTATTCCCCAATATTTCTAACCAAAGTTGCTGAACTTCTCGGACTTTAGTATAAAATCTGTGACCGCCAATATCAAAGCGATACCCTTTGTATGTTTCTGTACGCGAAATTCCCCCGACTCTATCAGCTTTTTCTAATACAATTGGCTGAGTATTTTGCTTAATCAAGTCATAAGCTGCTATCAGTCCAGCAGGACCAGCACCGATAATTAAGACAGTTTTTCGATTAGTCAATTAGTAGATCCGTATACTTGCCGTACAGGTTTTTTAAAAAGCACGAGGTTAACTGAAAATATGTCTTTTGGCAGATTTTAAATATCTCTATTAATGAGTATAGCTATAAACTATCAACCTTACCCCCCTCCCGCACAATAGTGTAAATACTGATATTCTTTTCACAATCAAGTATCAGACAAAAATAATTAGACATCTCCAAAAATTAAAGATACTTGACCTGAAAACCCTGTAGAGACGTTCCATGGAACGTCTCTACAATCTTTTTTGGAGATGTCTAAGTAATTGGACAAAAACATTTACAGTCATTGCGACCGAAGGGAAGCAATCGCAGGGGTTGTGATTGCTTCATTTCACTTCGTTCCATTGGCAATGACATTGTGTAATTAATTCTGTCTCACTACTTATTACATAATTTCCTCGAAATTCCTTGAGAATTTTTTCAAGAGTTGAAACGAAAGTTTTCCAATTTTTGTCAGTATCTACATTAATTAATTTATACTTGGTTTAATGG
>NZ_JADEWA010000516.1:0-3702 GCF_015207865.1 Dolichospermum sp. LEGE 00246 | reverse complement strand
GATTTATTTTGTTTGAATTGTGGTGGAACAGAAATAAACCTTCAGGTTTATAAAAATGGAAATAAATTTAACTACACAGCAACTTGTAAATCACAAAAATGTGGACATCAAACACACATAAACTATTGCTGGAATTGTTCAACAAAATTATTTAAACATGGCTATTATTGGGACTATCATAAAACATCTGTTTGGAGTAGCTTTGATATTCATTGTCCCAATTGCGGTATGGCATTTGCAGATAAACCGTGAAATTTGCAGATGAACTGATTTTTGACATCTGACGCACCGTAGTAATTGCTGTGTTTTAAGCCACAGAAAAATCTGTAAACTGCCGATATTCAGGACGAATAAACCCTAAAATAATATCATCCTTTCCTACTCCTAATTCCAATAATTCCCCAGTTATTCCTTTTTCTGTACCATCCCATTCAATGCAGATTTTCCCATCAATAATTCGCAAATGAAACACCACTGCATGAACTCTACCTGTTCTATCCCAACCTGTATCCATTAACAAATAATTATCAGATTCTTGATCACAAATACATAAAGCCTCAATTTTTCCATGACTAGGTTTATACTTAGCGTGATTTCCAACAATACTAATTATAATTCTTCTGTATTTTTCTAACTTATCCATTGTACAATTACCTCCTGAATTGGATCGAAAATAATGTAATTAATCTGCTGTTGATCACTTAAAATATCTTGAATAGCTGGTTTAAGAAAAAAGTCTTGATAAGCAGCTTCAGGAATCGCTAAATATAATTTACGTTCTGGATTGATTCTTTTAATTAAACTAACATAAATATTATATTGTCCTAATGTTTTTTCTAATTCTGTAATTAAAGAAGGGCTATTAAAAACTTTTATTTCAATTACAATCTTTTGCTGCATCTTCTGGGCAGCAAATAATTTTTCTGCTCCTAAATCAGCATATAAACGCAAGCCTTTGTATTCTAGTATAAAGGGGTCATCGGTAATTACCCATCCATCTTTGGTTAGAGCATTTTTAACTTGATTGTGATATAAATCGTACTGTGGCATTACTAAATCAAAAATATTAACTTTAGCTTAACAAAAACCACCTTCATCACCCACACCTGTCAGCAAACCTTTATCATCTAACACCTTGCTGAGAGTGGCAAATACTTCCGCACCCCAACGCAAAGCTTCTTTAAAAGAAGGCGCACCGATGGGGACAATCATAAACTCTTGAAAATCAACGTTATTGGATGCGTGCGCCCCACCGTTGATCACATTCATCAAGAGTACAGGAAGCAAATTCGCCAAAAGTCCACCCAAATAGCGATAGAGAGGAATATCCAAAGCTACTGCACCTGCTTTGGCTGCTGCTAAAGAAATACCTCAAATGTGCCTGTGGAAGCACCGCTAGGAACTTGCGCGAGTCCCACTGCACCACCAGCTAAATGTACTTCTGCTTCTAGGGTAGGTCTTCCCCGTGAGTCAAGGATTTCGCGGGAGATAATGGCTTCAATAGCGGTGTCTAGGTATTTTGTCATTCGTGGTTTGTCCTTGATTTTGAGTATGTCGTCAGGGTTTAACCTTTACAGTTTACTAATAACCCAATCGCTAGTTTATGTGTTTCTGGGGGAAAATCGCCTGACATTAAAGAAGATTTCCAATCGTGACGGGTGATAATGCTCGCTGAGTATGGAAGGAAACATGGAATTTATCTGAATCAGGATGTCCAGGATTAAAGGATGTACAGGATTATCTATTGATAATTTATTTTGTCTGATAGTGTAGCCATATCAGACATATATTTCTAAATCTGCTTGTGTTACAATTTACTCATCGCAGTAGAATTTATGAGTAAGATAAAAAAGTGTATAATGATTTAAGTTACCCTGCAAATTTATACATTCTTGGAAAGAGAAGGAAAGAAATTAAATGACAGCAGTAATTACTAATCATATTGAAATTACACCAGGGATATGCGGTGGTAAACCTCGCATTGCTGGACATCGAATTAAAGTGCAAAATATCGTTATTTGGTATGAACGCATGGGAATGTCACCAGATGAAATGGTCTATCATTATCCCAGTATTACTTTAGCGGAGGTTCATGCAGCATTGGCTTATTATTATGATCATCTAGAAGAAATTAGAAAAGATATAGAAGAAGATGAAATATTTGCTAAAGAGATGAAATCTCAAACGCCTTCTTTAGTACAGCAAAAACTTCAAAAAGGTCATGGTTAGAGAAATTAAATTTCATTTAGATGAAAATGTCAGTAATGCGATCGCTGGTGGACTTCGTAAAAGAGGAATTGATGTAACGACAACTCCAGAACAAGGACTTATTGCGGTATCTGATGAGTTGCAATTAGAATTTTCGGTATCTCAAGGAAGAGTTATATTTACTCAGGATACGGATTTTTTGAGATTACATCAAGTCAATACAAATCACTTGGGAATTGTTTATTGTCCTCAGTAAATAAAATCTATTGGACAGATTATTCAGGGTTTAGTATTAATTTGGGAGTTGCTATCACCTGAAGAGATGTTTGGGAGAATTGAATATTTATGAATGAAGAAAGCGATCGCTCTTTTGAAGTGAATGTGGCTAGAGGCTAGAGGGCGATCGCTATATGGCAATATTCAATATTGAGCTAACCGTTACTGAAGAGAATCTTAATCTTTTAGCCCTTTTGATTTAGAGTGGTGACTAAACATGGAATTTGTCTGAATCGGGATTTACAGGATTAAAGGATGTACAGGATTATTTATACTGCTTGACTGTTTCTGAATCAGGATGCTCAGGATTAAAGGATGTACAGGATTATTTATACTGCTTGACTGTTTCTGAAGAAATTAGTTGCTATTTTTAATATTTAGGTACAAAATCCTGACAATCCTCAAATCCTGGATATCCTGATTCAGACAGATATTTCTACATTTTTGTATGTTATAATTTTCAGAAAATAGCAAAGATTATTTATGAATACAGTAGAAATTCGTCAACAAATTCAAGAATATGTTGATAAACTGTCACCAGAAAGATTATTAGTGGCTGTTGATTTTTTGGCGTATTTGGCAGATAGACAAGATAATGATGCTACTGAAGAGTTATTGAAAATTCAAGGATTTAAAGAAGATTTTGCTAAAGCGAAAGAAAATGTTAAAGAAGGTAAGGTAATTTCTGTTGAGCAACTTAAACGAAAATATTAACTATACGGTTGTTATTGGCATTGATGCTCAAGATTTTTTTGAATCTGCTTCTGCTACTTTACAAAAGAAGTTAGACAGATGTTTTGAAATTTTAAAGATTGAGCCGCGTAATTATCCTAATATAAAAGCACTGAAAGGTGAATTCTCAGGTTATTATCGTTATCGAGTGGGTGACTATCGAGTGATTTATGAAATTGATGATAATTCAAAACTGGTAACTATTTTGCTGATTGCACATCGAAGTAGAGTTTATGAGTAGCTGCAATAAATATTCGTCCCTTCCCACCTTAACTTATCTCATTTGTAAATACTCTTTAAATACAGCAGATAAATTAAATAAAACTTTTTCTTGGACAACTGTTTTCAGTAAATATCGTTGTTTTAAAGATTGTAAGCCATTAATCAATTGCATTGATGATAAGTCTAAGTTTTGTTTTATATCTTCTCTCGATGCAGGTTGATTAAATTTACTTAATGCTAGAACAATTTGCTGTTCTATAGATG
>NZ_JADEWA010000515.1:0-3704 GCF_015207865.1 Dolichospermum sp. LEGE 00246 | reverse complement strand
GAGTTGGGGGAGTTGGGGGAGTTGGGAGCAATTTTCCTTCTTTCTTCTTTCTTCTTTATTCCGACTCCCTTCTTCTTCTTTCTGACTCCTGACTCCTGACTCCTGACTCCTGACTCCTATTTCCCGAACGACGGCGGGGTCTTCTCTCCTGATTTGCACGCAAGCGCACACTAACCTCGTTGAAAAAGTCTCTGCGGACATAGGGGTAATCACTTACCCATAAATCACGACTAGGAATATATATATCGCTGAATTCTTCAATAGTGCTTAAATCAGAACTATTGGACATAACCACCATTTCAGCTATTTGTCCACGAGCAATGACTTTATGAGCGTTACGTAGTGGAGCTTCAAACTCCACTGTAAATCCTGTATCGTCGCCTATTTCTAAGTTAATCCGCTTTTCGCGGTTTTCGATGATGACTAACTCACCTTTACTATTCACGGTTTCCTGTTTACCCATTAACCGATCCGTAATCCACCAGTCTAACACTCGTCCCCGAAAAAAGCCACTGTATTTGTAACGGCGGCATTTTCTATTGCGTATACTTGCTTGGAATATGGGATACCAAAGCCAAAAGAAAGCACCAAATACCCCAAAAAAGAATATTAATCCAAATTCTAATCTAAACAAGAATTGTATCAGCAGTAGTACAGCTAAGATCACCACAGAAATTAGTATCCGTTGCACAAAACTGCTTACTTTCCCCCAATAGTATTTATATTGTGGTCCAGAGGCAATTAGAGGGATGATTTGTTCAAATTTTTGGCGAGTTAAGGGAACGAGCATATTTTACATTTTGGATTTTGGATTTTAGATTTTGGATTGGAAAATCACCAATCGAAAATTGCTAACAGTTAAAGTATTTTTTCTAGCCCATATACTAATGACTTTAGCTGATTAACTTTGCGAATGGCTAATATTACTCCTGGCATATAACAGGCGCGATCGCTTGTATCATGACGTAAGGTATAAATTTGTCCTGCTGCGCCAAAAATTACTTCTTGGTGGGCAATTAGTCCTGGTAAGCGGATACTATGAATTCTAATCCCTTCGTCTGCTAAACTGCCTCTAGCTCCGGGTATTTTCTCCGTTTCTTCCACAATAGCAGTATTAAAAGTTTTGCCCATTTCCGCTAATAGTTGAGCAGTTTGAATGGCTGTACCGCTAGGAGCATCAGCTTTTTGGTTATGATGGAGTTCGATAATTTCTACATGATCAAAATACTGGGAAGCTCTGAGGGCGGCTTCTTGGAGTAGTACCATACCAATGGAAAAGTTAGGAATAACTAAACAACCGGTACTGGCTTTTTCGGCAAAATCAGCTAATTCTTCGAGTTGTGCCGGACTTAAACCCGTAGTTCCCACAACTGGACGAATTCCATAGGCGATCGCACTGCGAATATTGCTATAAACTGCATCAGGATGAGTAAAATCAACTAATACCCCCGGCTGCATCTGTCTCTCCCCAGCCACATACGCCAACATTGGCTCTAATTGATTCGTAATTGGTACTTCCAAGGGTTCACTTAAACCCGCCAATTCCCCCGCATCTTTACCTTGATGTTCAGGAGTTGTGTCAATTGCACCCATTAAAGTCAAATCAGATGCTGCTGCTACTGCTTTAATTACCTCTCGTCCCATTTTACCAGCCGCACCGTTGACAATAACCGGAATAGAAGTTTGATTGCTCATAGATTTAAGAATTATTTTTAATTCAACAAAGAAATTGTCTCACAAGAGATAACCAACGGCACAGAAGCCACTTAATCTTCTTGATTTTGAGGATTTTCGCTTTGCCAAGCTAGATAATTTAACAAGCTAAGAACCTCTTGTAATTTATCATCAGGGATGACTTCCAAAGGTTGTACTACCTTGTTTCTGAGTTTATTCATCTCTGTAATGCTCTGAATAGTTTTTAGTATGGATTAATCTCAGAACGCTTTTTAGAAATGTAGAATATCACACAAAATATCCACAATTAAGGTTTGAGTCTTTAATGATAATGAGCCTAACTCACGCTGAATAAGTGAGGATCGAAGTGTTACCAAATGATCAAGTCTGATGGTTGATGATTTACGAAGACCACTCATAATAAAATCTGGATTTTCTGGTCTGAGAATAATATCTGTATGAAGGGGATTTTCGGGAATACGGCTGGTGATTAGGGCAAAAATAATGTGCTGATATGCTCAAATTGTATTGGTTAGACAATAGGCAGGACGGACTTTACTGGAAGATAAATCGTCAAAGGGAAATTGAATTAAAACGATTTTACCCTTCATAACCTACAGGTTGTCCATCTTTCAGGGTATAAATATCTTCTTCTGGATCATGCAGAAAAGCAAAACTAGGGTTATTTGCAACAGTATCTAACCAAGTTTGTTCATTAAAAGGACGTTTATAGGGGGGATGTAAACCTAAAATAATATCTGACGCGGGAACTCCTTTTTCAACTAATTCTTGACCAATATCAGCTTCAGTCATATTATGTTGAATCCAGATTTTGCCGTCTTTAATATCTAAATGAATATAACAAGCATAAATACGATTTAGTCCTTGCCAGCCCAGATCGAGAATTTGATAATGATCATGTTCTGTATCAAAAATGAGTTGACATTCAATATTTGGCTCATTTGTGGTGGCATGAGAAATTAGTAACTCGCGGACAATTTGGCGATATTTAGCTAGTTTTTCCATGAGATAATCTCCTCTTTATTTGGTTCGTAAGCTATGATTTTTAGGTCATACTGTAAAATTGCTGCTTGAGTAAAACGTAGTTATTTGACCTTGATTTGATAATTTAGTAATTTCCATTCTGTTTAATTCTCACTTTAAAACATTAATAATAGGATATTGAAGAATTTTTTGATCAACTGTAATGATTGTTAAGTCATGCTGAATCGCTTGACAAATTATCAGACGATCAAACGGGTCACGATGTAGAGGTGGTAATTTAATTAATTGTGCAACACTTTCTTCATCAATAGATAGGCTATCAATTTGATGACGGATACGTTGTTTTGTTAAATATATTTCTGGAGATTGAGGAAAGAAAAGTTTTCCTATTTGATATTTAATGATGGCTTCCCAAATAGATGCAACGCTTAAAAATATCTTATTGTTAGGGTCTTTAATCTCTGCACAAAATTGATTTGAAAGTTGAGAATCACCATTCAAAAACCAGAGAAAAATATGAGTATCGAGTAAAAGTCGCATAATTTTTATAAAGGGTTTTCAAAGTCCTGTAAGATTTCATCGGGTAAGGGATCATCAAAGTCAGCAGGAACAGTAAATTCTCCCTGACAAAGCGCGTAAGGTCTGGGCGTTTTTTGTTCTTTTTGTTGATTTCTTCGAGTTTGGGTAAACAATAAAAAATCAAGCAATTCTTCGACTATTTCTTCAGGGACTTGGTAGATTTCTTGGATGAGTCTTTCTCTTGTTGTCATTAGATTGTCTCCTGTGATCGTGAGATTCTACGTTTTTGGTTTTTAATTCTGAAAATGATTTTAGCGATCGCACTACTATCATTTTTACCTTTGAAATGTTGGGTTTCCTATTGTCAACCCAACCTACAAGATCGCACTAATCGCTTTTTGATGGGGTTTTAAAGGGGCGCATAAATGACAATTTTAACTCAGTTTGATAATTTTATTATAGCGGTTATCGGTTAAGTGAAATACAAGAACCCCACCCCCAACCCC
>NZ_JADEWA010000514.1:0-3710 GCF_015207865.1 Dolichospermum sp. LEGE 00246 | reverse complement strand
TCTGTGTCCTCTGCGCCTCTGTGGTTCGTTAATCAGGATAATTTATTTCTTGGAAGTCCCCTAGAGAAGGGGGGTTAGGTTTCTGGAGATTATCGGTTTCATCTAATACTTTTCAAACAACCTCTTAGACCGGGGAGTGTCAAAACCCCAGGTACATGAAAAAAATCCAGATTCTCAATCCCTTATATATCAGGCTTACCTATAATAATTGAAGAAGCTGCACAAAATAAAACATCAAGTACAAAACCGACTCTGCTATTCTCTCTCCAACGTCACCTGTAGAGATAACCTAGAAATTATCCCTATCAGCTAAATTTTGGCAGAAAAGAGCGATCTGCTTGCAGCAGTGCTTCGCTATCGCCGCAAGTTAATCTAAACGGATCAATTGACAACATCCACAACGGGAGAACAGCAAAATCTATGAGTAGAATCGAAACCCGCACTGAACCGATGGTGCTAAACATGGGACCTCACCACCCATCAATGCACGGAGTCCTACGTTTAATCATGACCCTAGATGGTGAAGATGTCGTTGACTGCGAACCAGTTATTGGCTATCTACACAGGGGAATGGAGAAAATTGCCGAAAACCGTTCTACAATCATGTATGTCCCCTATGTCAGCCGTTGGGACTACGCTGCGGGGATGTTTAATGAAGCGGTGACAGTTAATGCACCGGAAAAATTAGCGGGTATCACCGTTCCTAAACGTGCCAGCTATATTCGCGTGATTATGCTGGAATTAAACCGCATTGCGAACCACCTATTATGGTTTGGTCCATTCTTGGCTGACGTAGGCGCACAAACACCCTTTTTCTACCAATTCCGGGAACGGGAAATGATTTATGATCTGTGGGAAGCTGCAACTGGCTACCGCATGGTTAATCATAATTATTTCCGAGTTGGTGGTGTAGCTGCGGATTTACCTTATGGTTGGGTAGATAAGTGTTTAGATTTCTGTGACTACTTTATTCCCAAAGTGGATGAATATGAACGCTTAGTTACTAATAACCCGATTTTTCGCCGCCGGATTGAGGGTTTGGGAACTATTAGCCGTGAAGAAGCGATTAACTGGGGACTTTCTGGACCAATGTTACGGGCTTCTGGGGTAAAATGGGATTTACGAAAAGTTGACCACTACGAATGTTACGATGATTTCGATTGGGATGTTCAGTGGGAAACTGTTGGTGATTGTCTTGCACGTTACATGGTACGGATGCGAGAAATGCGCGAGTCTGTGAAAATAGTCCGGCAAGCGATCGCTGGATTACCCGGTGGACCCTACGAAAACCTAGAAGCCAAGCGGTTAATGGCTGGGAAAAAATCCGAGTGGGATGCTTTTGATTACCAATTCGTTGCTAAGAAAGTTTCTCCTACTTTCAAAGTCCCCAATGGTGAAATCTACTCCCGTGTCGAAAGTGGTAAGGGAGAATTAGGAATTTATTTAGTTGGTGATAATAATGTTTTCCCCTGGCGCTGGAAAATCCGTGCCGCAGATTTCAACAACCTACAAATTCTCCCTCATTTACTCCGAGGAATGAAGGTAGCAGATATTGTTGTTATTCTCGGTAGTATTGACGTAATTATGGGTTCTGTTGATAGATAATCAATCTTGATACTCCAGGACAAGGACTTCAATGTGTATCTTCTGGAATTCTTGTAGAGACGTTCCATGGAACGTCTCTACATTACCTGCCACCTAAGTAGTGAGACAAAATTAATTACACAATGTTATTGCGTAAGCGTGGCGTTAGCCATAGGAAATGAAGCAATCGTCAGGGTTATGATTGCTTCCCTTCCCTCGCAATGACTGTAAATATTTTTGTCCAATTACTTAATGTCTAATTATCTATGAATTTTCAATTTTTAATTGTTGAAGGTTGGCTGTGATTTTGGAATAAAGGGCGCACGATTAAATACCCAGCGGCAAAACCAGTTATCATAATGAATATAATAGTTATTGCCAGCCACCAACCATTTAAGCCTTTAACCTCAGACTGAGATTGGGGATAGTAGCTAACTTCCTGTTCTTCTATAAATACTGTTTTTGATACTGGTAAGTTTATACTCATCCGTGTCGCAGTAGACTCCTGATGACGGTTTTCAGAAGGGGTAGGTTTTGTTGATGTTTTTGGTCGGGGACGATTTGTTGGCTGACGCGGAGATTCTGCGGTAATAATTGGTTTAGGTTTGTGTTTTACCTCGTGATGATCATGAGGTGTCGGCTGAGGCTGAGGTGGATAATTAACTTCATGATCAGATAGAGATGGTGCAGGAGAACTGGGTGATGGTGTACTAACTAGCTTTTGCAGTTCTAAGCAAGACTGAATCACTTTAGTAATTTCTAGCCGCAGTTGTTGATTTTCTTGGACTAATTTCTGATTATGACTGGTAATCACATCCAATTTAGATTGAACCGCTTGTAACTCCGCTGTCAACTCTCGATAAACGCAGAGGGGAACAGAAGGGGGGTAGTTATTAGGTGGTTGGCTATAGTGAGATCCTGTAGTTGTTTTCATGGAGATTTTAGTATCAAAATACGGTAGTTAGAGTAAGGGTACGCAAAACCAGAATATGATTATTTATGATATTATGCCCAAAAATAATAGAAAAATGCACAAAATGCAAAGATGGGGAAAAATATCAGGAGTCGAGAATGAAAACTACCAGTATATTAACTGATTTCATGTGATTAATACAACGCTTAATAAATAAATTTATTTGATCAATAATGGGAAAAAGTGTCCCACTGGTCCTTGTCCTTTGCCAATATCCAAGGAATAGGTAAGAGCATTTGTCACATATTCCTTAGCTATTTGCACTGATGTCCATAGGTCTTTACCTAAAGCTAGGTTAGCAGCGATCGCCGCTGATAGAGTACAACCTGTACCATGAGTATTTTTTGTCTCTACCTGTTTCGTTGTCAAAATCTCCAATTGTTCCCCATCAAACCAAACATCAACACCCCGCAAATTCCCATACATTCCCCCACCCTTGACTAAAACAGCCTTGACTCCTAACTCCCTGTGGATAATTTCCGCTGCTGCTTGCATATCTGCTAAAGAAGTAATTTCTAACCCGCTTAAAATCTGCGCTTCATAACGATTTGGGGTAATAATAGCTGCTAAGGGAATTAGAGTATTCCGCAGGGTTTGTATGGCATCATCATCAATTAGTTGCGCTCTTGTGCGTGATACCATCACAGGATCAACCACTAGATTCTCAATTTTATAAGCTGTTATTTGCTGGGCTACAGCCAAAATAATTTCTTGATTGAGCAACATTCCCGTCTTTGCAGCCTGTACGCCAATGTCCTCTACAACCGCCTGAATTTGAGCAACAATAGACCGGGGAGCGATCGCATCAACTCTATTAACTCCCACAGTATTTTGGGCTGTAATACAGGTAATAGCAGTTGTTCCGTGAACACAGTGAAAAGCAAAAGTTCGTAAATCAGTTTGAATTCCTGCACCCCCACCACTATCAGAACCAGCAATAGTTAAAGCAACAGGCACGAAAGTTTTGTTTATTGTCATAATTGGAGTCTAAATAGGTCTTGCTGAAAAAACGTAAAAGAATCAAAGGTTTGGTGCGATTCGTTGTTAGCTGAATCACGGTAATCAGTCCGTACATAAGCTAACCAACCTAATCCAATTATGGGAAAAGGTTGAACTCTCGGTCTGATATGGGTGAAAGTCCCATCTACCAGAC
>NZ_JADEWA010000058.1:0-18206 GCF_015207865.1 Dolichospermum sp. LEGE 00246 | reverse complement strand
TTCCTATATTGGTTTAAAGAAGAAGAAGAATATGAAAATGAAGTTAGATTAACACAAGATACCAACTTTAGAAATCCACGTCTTCAAATCATAAGGAAAGTATTAGAAACATTTTTAGAAAACTTTCCTAATGCGGAATTTTCCGATTTACACATAGTGCGTGCAAATTCTAAAAGAGAAGGTGGTATTCGTCGTTTAAGTAAACCTTCGTTAGTTATTAAAAAAAATGGTGAAAACTTCAAACTAGATCAACTTTCCGACGGGGAAAAAACCTTACTAATGATAGTGGTTGATATCGCAAGACGGTTAGCAATTTTAAATCCTAGTATTAATAATCCTGCCGAACTGCTAGAAAAAGGAACAGGAATAATATTAATTGATGAAATAGATTTACATTTACATCCTCAATGGCAAAGAATTGTCATTCCGAGTTTTAGAAAAACATTTCCCAACTGTCAATTTATTGTTACTACTCATTCTCCTCAAGTTTTGAGTGAAGTCAACCGAGAAAACGTATTTATTTTAGAAGATTCGGAAATTGTAGAATTAACACCCCATACTTTTGGTAGAGACAGTAACTCAATTCTTTCTGAGGTTATGGGTGTAGAAAAAAGACCTGTGAAAATGCAGGAAAAAATAGACAAATGTTTTGAAATGATAGATAATGATAACTTAGAAGAAGCTAAATTAGAACTGCAAAAATTATCTGAATCCTTGGGAAATAATGATCCAGATATGGTTCAAGCTTATACACTTATTGATTTTTTAAACAGGGTAGAATGAAACGCATTATCAAAGATTATGAACCTCCATGTCTTTTACAATATCGTCAGACACAGGACGCAAATTATGACGGATATCATCCCAAAGAACTTTTAAAAACGTCATTATTGAAAGAACAAGGCTATATTTGTTGTTACTGTATGCAACGAATATCTATACATAATATGGAAATTGAACATAACAAAGCTCAAAATAAGGATTGCTATCCACATTTACAACTAGACTATAAAAATCTAATAGCTTCTTGTTCAGGTAATAGAGGTAAAAGATTAAAAAATCTTCATTGTAATGGAAGAAAGGGATATTACGAAGGAAAGAAGATCATTTGTAAAATAACTCTTAATCCAGTAGATAGTAATAAAAATTGTGAAACCTATATCAAATATAGTTCTACTGGAAAGATTTTTTCTGATGATGAAACTATCAATCATGAACTAAATGAAATTTTAAATCTTAATCATGAAATTCTTGTTAAAAATCGTAAAGAGACATTATTTAGTGTTATTAATGCTTTAAATGAAAAGTTTCGTAATAAAACTTGGTCAAAAGAAGCTATCAAAAAGAAACTAGAGGAACTGAGTAGCAAAGATGCAGAAGACAAATATAGTCCATACTGTCAACATATTATTTGGTATTTAAGCAAAAGATTAAATAACCCTTAAACCGTGTAATAAGGTACTCTCACATCATGATCAAATCTGATATCTTCTGTAAAAATTATGTAGAAGTTATCAGGTGGAGTCATGAGTAAAATTAACGGATTTGTAGATCGTCGTAAATTCTTAAAATTCGTAGGTTTAAGTACCTTGAGTATGGGTACTTTGACTGCTTGTAATGAAATCATTACTAACCGTTCAGAAATTACAATTCCTGAAAATAATCCTAATCCTAATCCAGTGAGTGCAGAGGAAGCAAAAAGAAGATTAATAGCAGGAAACAGAAGATTTGTTAATCAAAATCGTCAATATCCCAATCAATCAAAAAGACGGTTGCAATCAGTATCTAAAAAACAATATCCCTATGCAGCAATATTAGGATGTGCAGATTCTCGCGTACCCCCAGAAATAATTTTTGATCAAGGATTAGGAGATTTATTTGTCGTGCGTATAGCTGGTAATATTGCCAGTAATGAAACTATTGGGAGTTTAGAATATGCTACTGCTAATTTAGGAACACAATTAATAGTTGTTTTTGGTCATAAAGGATGTGGTGCAGTATCAGCAGCGATTGACAATCAACCAGATGATGGTAAAATTAACTCTGTAGTTGATGGCATTAAGCCAAGTTTGTCTCAACCTCAAAGAACAAGAAGTAATATTAATGATGATAACAATCCAGTGATTAATAATATTGAATACCAAGCTAGGAAATTGCAGAATAGTTCACAAATTATAGATAGATTAATCCGTGATGACAGATTAAAAATTATCGGTGCTTACTATGATATTAATACTGGTAAAGTTAGATTTTTAACTTGATATTTATTCCTCTTTTTTCTTTATCTGCGTTTATCTGCGTTTATCTGCGTTTACAAGCTACCATGAATCTTCAACTCAAAACAAATCATATAGAAATTATCAAAAATCATGCACAAAAAACCTATCCAGATGAATGTTGTGGGCTAATTTTAGGTTATAAAAGTAGTGAATATAAAATTGTAGTAGAAATCATCCCCACAGAAAACGTCTGGAATACAGAAAAAGGCAATTTTACAGAAGACCAAAAACATAGTACCAGCAGAAGATATGCAATATCGCCCCAAGTCATGTTACACACGCAAAAAGCAGCGAGAAACCGTAGCTTAAACATTATTGGCATCTATCATTCCCATCCCGATTATCCCGCCATCCCCTCAGAATGGGATAGAATATATGCTTGGCCAGAATACTCTTATGTGATATTATCCGTACAAAATACTCAAGCTAGTGAACTGCAAAGCTGGACTCTTGACGACAACCACCAGTTTCAAGCCGAGACAATTAAACTGATAAAATTAGCAAATTTAAGTTAACATTAATACTCCGCGCTGATTCATACAACTGCTATGCTAAATCCCAATCTGGATGAAATCCAGTTGACGAAAGACGACTACGAACGCTATTCCCGCCACTTAATTTTGCCAGAAGTGGGCATGGAAGGGCAAAAACGCCTAAAAGCCGCCAGTGTATTGTGTATTGGTACTGGTGGACTAGGTTCACCATTGCTGTTATATCTTGCAGCAGCAGGTATAGGCAGAATTGGTATTGTTGATTTTGATGTTGTGGATACCTCTAACCTGCAACGTCAAGTTATTCACGGGACATCCTGGGTAGGTAAACCCAAAATCGAATCAGCAAAAAACCGGATTCATGAAATTAACCCCCATTGTCAGGTTGATTTGTATGAAACCCGTCTGAGTGCAGAAAACGCTTTAGATATTATCCGTCCTTACGATATCGTTGTTGATGGCACTGATAATTTCCCGACGCGGTATTTAGTCAACGACGCTTGCGTATTGTTAGATAAACCCAACGTATACGGTTCTATCTTCCGTTTTGAAGGACAAGCAACCGTCTTTAACTATGAGGGTGGTCCTAACTATCGTGACTTGTACCCCGAACCACCGCCACCAGGAATGGTTCCTTCTTGTGCAGAAGGTGGAGTGCTGGGGATTTTACCGGGAATGATTGGCATTATCCAAGCTACGGAAACAGTGAAAATTATTCTGGGCAATGGTACTACCTTGAGTGGTAGACTTGTGCTTTATAATGCCTTGGATATGAAATTCCGGGAGTTGAAACTGCGTCCTAACCCCATCCGTCCAGTTATTGACAAGCTAATAGATTACGAACAATTCTGTGGTATTCCTCAAGCCCAAGCTGAAGAAGCGAAACAGCAAATGGAAATTCAAGAAATGACTGTGAAGGAGTTGAAGGCGTTATTAGATGGTGGGGCAAAGGATTTTGTGCTGCTAGACGTGCGTAATCCTCATGAGTATGAAATTGCGAGAATTCCTGGTTCTGTGTTAGTGCCTTTACCAGATATTGAAAATGGTGATGGTGTGGCTAAGGTGAAGGAATTACTCAATGGACACCGTTTAATTGCTCATTGTAAAATGGGTGGACGTTCCGCGAAAGCCTTGGCTATCTTGAAGGAAGCGGGGATTACTGGGACAAATGTGAAAGGGGGAATTAATGCTTGGAGTCAAGAAGTGGATGCTTCTGTTCCTCAGTATTAATCATTTTTTTTCAGGATTGTTGATCATGTTTAGCAAAAACCTATAACCATCTCCAGTCCGATGTTAACAGCAAGATACCCGATATTTTAGATGGTTGGGTATCTTGTGATGATGTATCTAGAAGCATCTATTTTATTTATTGATATAATTTATACAAAAAAATCTTTAAAAAATACCAAAATTGTCCGTTACTTATACTTCTTTTAAAGAGTAAGATGTCTAAAGTTTGCACAAACTTCATGAAAAATTTAGCTTATAACAGTTTCCAGCTAGAAGAGGACATCCCGTAATCATAAAACATGGCTTGAGCAGAATGTGGTACTACCCTTGCTGCTTGATTTAGATACTAAAAGACTTTTCGCTTTCCTGCTATCAATAAACAGGGATTGAGGGTAAATTTACTTTCAAAAACTCAACTTGAGCAGTACCTATCGTCACAGCAACTTGCCGAAACAATAATATATTGCATTATGGATACGCTTTCCACAACTAAGTCTAAGATCCTGATTGTAGATGATGATGCCAGTGTCCGTAACCTGATTCAGCGTTTCTTGAGTCGTAAATATGAGATAGAATCAGCCGCGGACGGTAAAACGGCTCTTGTTGCTTTTGAAAAATTAAATCCGGCTTTAGTAATTCTTGATTGGAATTTACCAGATGCAAATGGATATAAACTGTGTCAAGAGATGCAGAGCCGTAATAATGCTTTGGTAATGATGCTTACTAGTCGCAATGATGAAGCTGATAAGATCAAGGTTTTAGCTGCCGGTGCGGATGATTTTTTAACTAAACCATTTAGTTTGGCTGAGGTGGAAGTTAGGGTGGAAGCACTATTAAGGCGTGTTCGCTATATTCAGCCTAGTGTTTCACAACGTCTCACTTTTAATCAGTTGTCTATTAATTCGGAAGCACGGGAGGTTACACTCAATAATAAGGCTTTGCCTTTGACCGCTTTGGAGTTTAATATTTTACATTTTCTGGCTACCCATCCTAGACAAGCATGGAGTCGTACTCAATTAATTCAAAAGATTTGGGGGTGTGATTATGTAGGCGATGGGCGCGTTGTTGATGTGCATATTGGTCAATTACGCAAGAAAATGGAGGCTGATTCTAGTATGCCGGAGTTTATTAAGACGGTACGGGGTTATGGCTATAAGTTTGATCCACCTGAAAATCCCACAGTTTAAATTTGGCGAAATATGATGGTTGTGATGGCTTAACAATTTGCTCAAATCTGGGCTTGATGAGATGATTTAGGTGATTAATCGGTAGATATTGGGGCTAAAGTCTGTCAGGGAGTCGTATCTACTCAAGCCTCGGATAAAACCTTTAATTTTTTGCTTCTATAGGATATTCTCTGGTTGAGGAAAAACTGCACTGTTAGCTTTAAAAAATATATATGCAAATTACTGTAATGACTTTTAACCTCCGCTATGATAAACCAGATCCTGGGGTGCGTCAGTGGAAAAAGCGTGTAGGGGCGATCGCTTCTTTAATTCAACATTACAAACCGGATTTGCTGGGTACACAGGAGGGTAAATCTCATCAACTGGCGGATTTACAGGCGCTCTTACCTGAATATAACATTATTGGGGGCGATCGCACTGGGACAGGAACGGGTGAACATTGTGCAGTTTTCTACAACCCACAATGTCTGAAACTTCAGGAAACACAGGATTTTTATCTCAGTGATACTCCAGAAATTCCTGGTAGCATTACTTGGGGAACTCGTTTACCACGTATGGCTACTTGGGCTAATTTTGAAGTTGCTAATCCTGGTCTATGTTTAACTATATTAAATACCCATCTAGATCACGAAAATGCCAAATCTAGGGAGTTAAGTGCAGCTTTAATTAGTCAACGGTTGGCAGAATTTCCGTTAAAAAACTACTTACTGCTAACGGGGGATTTTAACGCTAATCCTGATACTCTAGAACGGCAAATTTTTCTATCCCCTTTAGCTAATGGCAAACAATTACAAGATCCTTTAGACACTCTGCCTCTAGAACAACAGAAAACTTTTCATAATTTTACGGGTCAAGCCTGGGATGCTATTGATACTATATATTGCGATCGCTGCGCTGACCAAAGGTATCGCTCTTTCTCAGTAGAACAAGTCATTATTGATCGTCAACAGTGGGAAGGGGTGTGGCCTTCTGACCATTTTCCAGTGATTGTAAAATTAACAATTGAAGTTTTAGCAGATATTGCTGAAAATGCATTGAATCTATGCTTTGACTGATTTTTCAGCAGCATTAATTAGTATTTCATCCATCCAGGAATTGATACTTTTTCCAGCTTTTTTAGCTGCAATAAAAATTTTTCTGTGATGTTCTGGAGTAGTTCTAAAGAGTAATAAAATCCATATTTCTTCTAAACCAATGTCATAACTTTACTATATTCTTCCTGATGACTTTGCAAAGCATCCCAAACATCAACCTTTTGCTGAAGATTTAACCACAATCTCGGTCCATTACCTAAAGCTTTACCCAGACGAATTGCCATATCTACAGTAATTGATTTTTCACCATTAATAATTTCCTGAATGCTTTGATTAGATACTCCTAAAATTTGGGCAAAATCGTGATAATTAATTTCTAAATCATCTAAAATATCTGCAATTACTTCACCTGGATGTATTGGTCTTGCTAATCTAGCATCAGTAATATTTTGCCAATTATTCATAATTAATACTCCTTGATAATTTGGTGAAATTTATTTAACGATGTTCCACTATTTACTACTATATTAACACAACATTAATGGTAATCTTCTAAATTGACATCATAAGCATCACCATCTTCAAATTTAAAAGTTATTCGCCAGTTTCCTGATACCTTAATAGACCAAGTTACTTTTTTATCTCCTTTTAATTCATGTAAATCATAACCGGGTAATCTTATATCATCTACCATTAAAGCTGAGTCTATAACTTCTAATCTAATTCTAATTTTCTTTTCTAGGTTTGCTGGAACTCCTTTATTAAAATTTTCTCTGAATAGATTTTCTAAGGATTTATTTTTAAATGTTTGTATCATTTATCTTTGAATTTTATATCATTATATGAATTATACAAAATTTCTACTTACAGTTACGAGATCGCACTTCCCCACACCCTCAAACGTGAACTGACAAGTTAGCACTTGCGCTATCGTACCATCCCACACCCCAAACAGCGATATCTTCGGACAGCTATCTCTATTCCTTCGGAACGCTATCACATTAAATATTTGACAAAAATTGACAATATTTGCCATAATTAAATAATCAGAAAAATCAATACTTGTTAGCTATGACTACAGTAAATATTTCTCTTCCCGATTCTATGCGGGACTTTATCAATGAACAAGTTGAAAAAGGTGGTTACAGTACAACTAGCGAATACATTCGATACTTGATTCGTCAAGACTTAGAAAAAGCACGACAATCACAAATAGAAAAATTACTATTAGAAGGATTAGATAGCGGTGAGGCCATTGAGATTACGGATGAATGGTGGGAACAAAAACGTAGCCAACTTCTTGAAAGAATTCGCAAATCATAGCAATGACTAGACGAATTGTAATTAGACCAAAGGCTAGTACCGCAAGGCGGAAGTCAAAAGTCAAAAGTCAAAATGAAGACAGCATAGGCTTTTGGAGGATTTAGAATGGTTGGTTTATTTACGCCGTTTTGTACTAGTGCTGATCTTGATGAACAGTTTGCTTATATCGCAGATAATAATTTTGATGCAGCATTGAGTTTTTTTGATGCTACTAGGCAGACTTTTTCACAAATAGCACAACTACCGGGCATTGGTACGGTTTATAATAATAGGAATCCGCGTCTAGAGGGTTTACGGAAGTGGGCAGTTAAAGGATTTGAAAAGCATCTAATTTTTTATTTGCAAAGGGATGAGTATATTGAAATTGTTCGGTTAATTCATTCTGCACGGGATATTTCACAGATATTAGCAGAAGAAGAATAGTTCTATTTATCCAATACGCGATACCTTCGGTAAGCTTCGCTAACGCTCTCCCAACATCCCAAACAGGGAACTGCTTGCAGCAGCGCTAGTTCCCTCCGGGACGCTCCGCGAACGCGATCGCTCTCCCAACATCCCTAAAACAGCGATCTGCTGAAAGCAGCAGCGCTTCGCTATCGCCTCAATTCATCACCAGAATAAAAAATGATAAGATACTAATAAGATTTTAGGCGTTGCTGAATCGAGGTATGAAATTTCCAAATTGAACCTTTAAAAATCTTACCTTTGCGCCTTTGCGTGAGACTAAAATTCATACCCTTAATCAGCAACGCCAGATTTTATTCATATTAGAAACTTGTCAACCACCCATCACTTCCCTTCGGGTAAGTGAGGGCTTGTAAAAGCTTAGTTGACCAGACTCAGTTCTTAACCGAACTACGTTAGAGGTAAGAGTTAAAGACCTACCAGGGGATGCGTAGCTAGTTCCCTGCTCTAGAACTTCAAAGTTAAACAGGCTTAAGGGTTAAACCAGTGCTTTTAAGATAGTTACCGACCTCTAACATTGTCAAAGCTAACATTACCCCAGAAATGGGAGGCTCTTCGGAGCAAAATATTATGTCCAAAGTATTTGTTTTAGACACTGAAAAAAGACCACTAGACTCACAAAAAGGACGGTTACGAATATGGAAAATCAAAGATTTGTTAATTGCTCAACTGTCCCTCTCATTGTTTGTGCTGGCGCACAAAATTACTCAAGGGACGTTTCACAATTAACCCTCCATTCCTCCGATCACCAAACTGAGTACAGTTTTGGTGGGGGTCTCCTGGAGGTTTAGATGAATGTGAGTTTTCCGATACCAAAAGAACTTGAGTCTTATCTTGAGGTTCAGCTTCAATCTGGCAATTATGATACTGTAGCGGACTATTTTTTGATGTTGTTGCAGCAGGATCAACGGCGTAAGGATGCTCAAGCAAAATTAGCTAGTTTGTTGCAAGAAGGTTTGGACTCAGAAGCAGAACCTGTAACTCCTGAATATTGGCAAGATTTGCGCCGATCAATCTTTGGTAAGGCGCAGTAGTGAGTATGGCTTTCCAGGTAATTGTTCGCAATCGTGCTACCCAGGATATTAGACAACAAGCAAATTATATTTTGGTCAATGGCAATCGGGAATCAGGGGAGAAGTTTTTGGAGTTTGTTGAGTCTGCTTTTGCTCAATTGGCAATAACCCCCAATATGGGTAAGGTTGTGTTGTCTTTGTCTGATATGGGAACAATTCGTCAGTGGCGGATTAAGAATTTTAAGGACTATTTGATTTTTTATAAAGTCCAAGAGGAACAAGTGGAGGTTCTACGGGTTTTGCATGGAGCGAGAGATTTAGAGGATTTATTGCCATTCTTAGATGAGGAAGTTTAATTTTTTGATTGCACCCTCCCCACATTCTCAAGAAGCGAAATGCTTGCAGCAGTGCTAGTTCCCTCCGGGACGCTCCGCGAACGCTATCGCTCTCCCACATTCCCAAAACAGCTATATCTTCCCTTGACAAAGTATTTTCATATAATTAACATGAAATTATCAAATAATTTATTGAAATTATGATTTTTAGCTTAAGCGATATTTACCCCTTATCAGAGTTTCAGCGAGGAGCAAAGATGTTTCTGGATAAGTTAAAAGAAACTAAATCTCCTATTGTGCTGACTGTGAATGGTAAAGCTGCTGCTGTGGTTCAAGATGCTGAAAGTTATCAAAAAATGATTGATAGACTGGAATTACTGGAATCTGTTGCCAAGATACGTCAAAGTATAAATGAGTTTGAACAAGGTGAGGGTATGCCATTAAATCAAGCATTTGCAGAATTTAAGGAAAAGTATGGCATACCGGATTGAGATTTTACTTAGTGCTATTGCTGATATTGAGAGTATTTTCCTGTGGATAAAAGAGGATTAAAAAATGTATGTCTAATTATCAAGAATTGTTAGAGCAAGCTAAAAATCTGACTCCTGAAGAACAGCTTAAATTAGTTGAAAATTTATCTATCTTAATTCGTCAACAATTGAAAATGACATCAAAACCAAAACGTAATATTTTAGAATTGCGTGGTTTAGGCAAGGAAATTTGGGGAAATATTGACGCTCAGGAATATGTCAATCGGGAGCGTGATTCATGGAATGGTTAAATAAATTACAGGGTAAAATTATAGGTTTAGATACTGCACCGCTAATTTATTTTATAGAAGAAAGTCCTAGTTATTTAGAAGTTACAGATGCTTTTTTTACAGCAATATATAGAGGTGAGTTTAGTGTTGTTACGTCAGTTTTAACTATATCAGAAGTATTAGTTTATCCTTTACGTGCAGGAAATACAATATTGGCTCAACAATATCGTGATATTCTTTTCAATTCTCAAGGTTTAACAACTATTGAAGTTTTACCAGATATTGCTGAAAATGCAGCTAGATTAAGAGCAGATTACAATTTAAGAACACCGGATGCTATTCAAATGTCCACTGCTATTTATGGTGGTGCGTCTTTTTTCTTAACAAATGATATTCGTTTACCTTCTTTACCAGGGTTAACAGTATTGGTTTTAAATCAATTGATAAGTTAAGTGCTTTGAAATACAGCGATTCCTAGGTCGCGCTTCGCTATCGCACCCTCCAAAACCCCAAACAGCGAACTGCTTGCAGCAGCGCTAGTTCCCTCCGGGACGCTCCGCGAACGCTATCGCTCATCCCCACATATCCAAACAGCGAACTGCTTGCAGCAGCGCTTGCGCTATCGCTCTCCCAATATCCCCAAAAAGCGAAATGCTTGCAGCAGCGCTAGTTCTCTCCGGGACGCTCCGCGAACGCTATCGCACTCTCAACACCCCCAAAACTAAAACAGCGATCGCAAGCATCCCCACATCCCAAACAGCGATTGCTTATCTATAGTGTATAGTTAAAGTAATAACATCAGCTAAATTAGCTCATGGTAAAAATTATGTTGCAAGCAATTGAAGGAATTTATAAAGATGGTAAAGTAGAACTTAAAGAATTACCATCTGATATTTCAGAAAGTCTGGTTATTGTCACTTTTTTAAAGTGGGAAAAAAATCACCCAAAAAATAAAATAATGAAGTTTGGTATGTTTTCTGGTAATAACCAGTCAACAGAAGCAGATTTTGAAATTGCTGAATTTCATGGGGATAGTGAGGACAGTTTAGACTGGTCATAATAAATTATGAAATATGTCCTAGATACTCATGCTTTAATCTGGTTTCTTGAAGGTAATTTAAAGTTAGGTGCAAATGCTAAAGTTATCCTTTGTGATCCTAATTCACAGTTAGTTATTCCTGCGACTACCTTAGCTGAGGCTGTTTGGATTGTAGAAAGAGGTAGAACATCTATTCCTACTCCTAAAGATGTAATTTTAGCAGTAGAAGCTGATCCTCGTGTGGTAATTTATCCCCTTGATCAAGATGTTATTGAAATGACTATGAGCTTATATTCTATTAATGAAATGCACGATAGACAAATTGCGGCAGCTGCGTTAGTTTTAGCGAGTAAAAGTGAAGTTGTACGGTTATTGACGTACGATAAAAATATAACTACGTCGGGTTTAGTTGCTATTGTTTGGTAGTTTGTAGGAGAGATCGCACTACCCCACATCCTTAAACGCGATCGCTCATCCCCACATATCCAAACAGCGAACTGCTTGCAGCAGCGCTTGCGCTATCGCATCCCCACATCCCCAAAAGCGATCACAAGCATCCCCACATCCCAAAAAGCGAACTGCTTGCAGCAGCGCTTGCGCTATCGCATTCCCACACCCCAAAAGAGCGATATCTCAAGTAATTATACAGTCACTCTCTCTTGTGTTAGTGAAAGATTTGATTCAGTAAGTTTTTCTTGACTCATCTCCTCTCTTGTAGCACTTTCGCTATTACAAAATTGATCAAATAATTCAAAAAAGTTATTTAGTGCATCTCTTTCATCCGCAGAATAAAAAAGAATAATACTATCCCATCCATGCGAAGAACTAATTTTAAATCTTGTCTGTACCCATTCTTGAAATTGATTAAATTCTAGCTCTTGTTGAGTTGGTGGTAAACCTAAATCTGACCTAGATCCCATATATCCATCTAAAAAAGCTCTTAGTCGAGTAATTGAACATTGACCTAGAAACATTCCTGGTCTTTGTTTAATTCTTTGGAGCATTTCATAGAAATATTCATCGGGAATTAGAGTAATACTATGATGATTGTTTTCCATAATCTTTAACACCTAAAAAGTTTCTTCTGTGATTTGGAACTGCTGCCCGTTATACAGTTTATTATAAAACAGTAAGTTGGCTAACCATTAGACATCTCCGAAAATTAAATGTGCGTCGTTTGAAACCCTTGTAGAGACGTTCCATGGAACGTCTCTACAATCTTTACCGGAGAAGTCTATTGATTTCTAGTAATTCCATCAGGATGATGATTATCAAATATCATTTCTACTCCATCTATTATAATCATAATCCCTTGATGACGACCATTAATAGAGATTGCATCCCCAGAAACACTTTCATCATAGATATAACTATCGCGTCCTATTCCTGAACCTGTATAAAGTTTTAGCCGCTTTCCCGAAATTTTCTGTGATACCAAGTAATCTTGGATAGCTTGAGCGCATTCAACACATTCCAGATTCTTATATGTGGCAATAATTTCTTTAACTATGTAGATTTGCTCAATACTAATTGGAATCAAGTTTTCTCCTAAAGAGTCAAAGATAAGTGATTATTTTATCACTAAAGCGATTGCTGCGGAGCATTTCGCTACACCCACAAAAAGCGATCGCTCTCCCCAAACCTCAAAACAGCGATTCCTAGGTCGCGCTATCGCACTACCCCACATCCCAAACAGCGATCGCATTCCACATTCCCAACATCCCCAAAAGCGATCGCAATTGCATAGTATTTTTGTACCTATTAAGATTTTACACCAACAATCAAATACAATTTCCGTAGATATGACAGTTTAGGGGGTAATTTTGGGTAATACTAAGAAAGCTCAATAAGTTAAATATAGCTTTGTATGTCTACTGAATTAACTGCTGAAACTTTAATCCCACTTTCTGTCCAAGAACGGAAAGCACTAATTTTGCATCATGCTTCATTAATTGATGTGACTCACATCGCAGATGAAGATTTACACATAGCATATAAATATGGAATAATTATTTCCTCAATAGCACCAGCTTACTTTCAATATCAAATTGCACAAGACAAGCAGAATGGATCTGTTTTAGAATTAGATAGACAATCTCAGTTAATTAGTAGTAAAACTGAAAAATTCGCAGATGATTTTATTGAGTGGTTAAAACTCGACTTTGAAAAGAAAAATTCAATAATTAAGGATCATCCTAACCCATCCAATCTTTTTGAACTCTGTGGAGCTAAATTGCTAGTTACTAGCAACTCAGTGACAAGAAGTCTGAGTACAACAATGGGAAGTCTCTGGGAAAAGATATCTGATATTAGTCCTTGTATTATTATTAACCCAGAATTTGAATTTGGAATTAAAATTACTGGAATTGATATTCTACTCTTTTCGGAAGAAACAGTTAAGTTTGCACAACTAAAAACTCTAAAAGGAACATTGACTGGTTCGCAAGTACCAAGAGCAAAAAAAGAATTAAGCATTCATAAAAACTCTTTGTTTATAGCAGCTTTTGATTTAGGTAAATGGACTTTTTCAAATAGAAGTAACATTCCTCGTATTGCTGGTAAACCATTTTGGAATATGATTTGCATGGATTATGATCTAGTTGAAAATCATATCCGAGATATGTTACAGAAAATTGATCAAGCATTTGCTGAATTAGCCACAAAATAAATAGTTACCAAATCTATAGAGAAAAAAGTGAAAGTTGTTCAGATATCTCTTTACCTTTTGCTTTGTTTCCTTGAATTAAGTTGAAAAGATAACTCCCAAGTTCTTTCGCAAGTAATACCGGAACTGCATTACCAATTTGTTTGTATTTAGAACTGACAGAACCATAAAAAATCCAATCATCGGGAAAAGTTTGAATTCTTGCAGATTCACGGACAGTTAAAGAACGTAATTCTACAGGATGACACATATCTGTAGCTTTTTGGTGTGGACTTGTTGTAATTGTTGGAGAAGGTTTATCCCAAGATAATCTTCTATAAAAACCCACTTTTCCACCTCCCGAATTATAAGCACCTCCCATAGCTTCTTGTTTTAATTCTTCTGGTAAATGCTTCCAGTTTTGTCCAGCTTCCAATAATCTTAAATATTTTAAGCGACTTTCTGGATAAGCCATAAATTCTTGTTCTGTATCAACTAAATCTATTATAGCATCTTCTAAAGTTCGCCATTTAGGTAAAATTTTACCATCTTTGCAATATTTCGGAATGGGAAATGTAGCAGCTTCACCATCTCTAGAACCAATAAATACTACACGCGCTCTATTCTGTGGAACGCCATAATCTGCGGCTTCTAAAAGGTTATAAACGACGTTGTAGCCTATTTCCTTCATTTCTGATAATACTACTTTTAAAGCAGCACCAGCTATTTCATCAACTTCTAAGGGTGGGTAATCTTTTCCTCTTTGGTTAATTGGTCTATGACGAAGTGGAGCAGAAAGCAAACCTTTGACATTTTCCATTAAGAAAAAACGGGGTTGGACTTCTTCAACGATGCGAACAAAGTCCATGAATAAACTACCGCGAGGGTCCATAACTGAACCTCTTTTCCCTGCGGTACTAAATGGCTGACAAGGTGGACCACCCGTTACTAAATCTACTTCTCCTGGTTGTAAAGCACGTCCTAAATTTAAAACCATTCCCCCTTCTTCAAGTAATTCTTGAGAACTGACGTTTTGTATTTCTCTGGGAATAGCACTTTCCTGCAAAAATGGACGATTAAGCGCAATTGTTTTTGTAGCATCACGGTCTTTTTCTACTACACTTACTGTATGAAATCCTGCTTGTTCCATACCCAAATCTAGACCGAAAGCACCTGTAAATAAGGAAATAGAAATAGCTTTACCATCTATCATTCTTGTTCCCAACAATTACTAAAATCAATAGTTATATAATGAGATGTATAAGGAACTTGCTCATATATGACTAGTTAGATCAAGTGTATCACTTTTTGGAGATAAATAGATTTAATAATTGTAAACATTACCAAATCATCCCCAAATTCAACACAAAACCCTTTAAAACATCTTCCCCCGAAACCATAGCAGGAGAATCTAAAACCTCAACCTCCTTACCTGGTCTATAAATTTTCACCTGACAAGATTTACGATTAATTAATATACCCAAACGTACACCATTATCTATATATTCCTTCATCTTTTCCTGTGTAGTTTTCAAACTATCACTAGGAGAAAGTAACTCAATGACAAAATCAGGACAAATGGGAGGAAACTTTTCCTTTTCTTCTTTAGTTAAATTATTCCATTTTTCCAACTTTATCCAAGCAGCACTAGGAGAACGAATCGCACCATTTGGTAAAATAAAACCGACATCAGAACCAAAAACTACACCTTGTGATTTGTCATCGTTCCAATTTGCTAATTGAGCAGTTAAACCAGAATTAATATTGCCAGTTATACCACCCAATAAAGGCTTTAATATCAGACTACCATCAGCATTACGTTCAATTTTGATTAATTCATTAATTTGACATAATTCAAAAAATTGATCATCAGTTATTTGAATTGATGGAGGTAGATAGAGAGTGATAAAATCCATATTTATTCTACACTAATGTCATAATGTCATAACTTTATTATATTCTTCCTGATGACTTTGCAAAGCATCCCAAACATCAACTTTTTGCTGAAGATTCAACCACAGTCTCGGTCCATTACCTAAAGCTTTACCAAGACGAATAGCAATATCTACAGTAATGGATTTTTCACCATTAATAATTTCTTGAATTGTTTGATGAGATATTCCTAAAACTTCGGCAAAATCGTGATAATTAACTTCTAAATCATCTAAAGTATCTGCAATTACTTCACCTGGATGTATTGGTCTTGCTAATCTCTCATCAGTAATATTTTGCCAATTATTCATAATTAATACTCCTTGAATATTTCAGCCCACAGCATATGCTGACATACATATCTATCATTACTCCCGGTTCGCTCATTTTTTTTGGAGTTCGAGAAATTGCCAAAAAAATAGAAAATCTAGGTTTCGTAATGGTTTTAGCGATTTCCCGAAATTTAGCTTGAACTACCCTCGGTGCTAAAAACTCTATTTTTATGCGAACTGCTTGCAGCAGCGCTTCGCTATCGCCTACGTCATAGTACATTTGAATTACAGGCTAAAACCCCTATTAAATCGTTCAGGTTTTTTCTAACTCAATTTAAAATAGGCGAACCGGGAGTCATTAGACTTCTCCGGTAAAGATTGTAGAGATGTTCCATGGAACGTCTCTACAAGGGGTTCAAACGACGCACATTTAATTTTCGGAGATGTCTATTGTATTGCTTATTCCATAATTACAGTACCAAAAAGCGATTCCTACGGAGCGCTTCGCTATCGCACTTCCCAACATTCCCGAAATAGCGAACTGACAAGTCAGCGCTTGCGCTATCGCACTCCCAACATCCCAAAAGCGATCGCACTACCCCACATCCCAAACAGCGAACTGCTTGCAGCAGCGCTTCGCTATCGCACCCCCGCATCTCAAAAGCGATTCCTGCGGAGCGCTTGCGCTATCGCACTCCCAACATCCCAAAAAGGGATCGCACTCCCACATCCCAAAAGCGATCGCCTTGAGTTATCCCACTATTTTCTCTTAACTGGTATAATCATTCCTATAGTTCACTGTTTAAAGCAACTATGCAAATTAAAGAAATGACGGCGGAACAGTTACAAAACTTAATCCGTAACACAGTAGATGAAATGCTAGATGAATATTTCGGTGATCCTGATGAGGGTAGGGAAATCAAAGAATCATTTAAGCAGAGTTTATTGGAAATCCGGCGTAAACGTCAAGAAGGAAGACCTACTATTCCTCTAGACGAAATTTATAAAAGGTATGGGATAGAAGGTTAAATGAGTTATTCTGTAAGTTTTGAATCAGAGTCTATCACTGATTTAGATAATTTAGATCAGGTTGTGCGTCTGAGGATTCTGAATAAAATTCAATGGTTAAGTCTCAATTTTGAGCAGATAACTCCTCTATCTCTTACAGGTCAATGGTCAGGTTTTTATAAGTTAAGAGTGGGTGATTATCGAGTTATTTATGAGTTAGATATAGAAGAACAATTAATCATTATCATTAGAATTGGTCATCGTAGGGAAATTTATTAGATCAACATCCCCAAACAGCGAACTGCTTGCAGCAGCGCTAGTTCCCTCCGGGACGCTCCGCGAACGCTATCGCACTCCCAACATCCCCAAACAGCGAACTGCTTGCAGCAGCGCTAGTTCCCTCCGGGACGCTCCGCGAACGCTATCGCACCCCCCACACCCCAAAAGCGAACTGCTTGCAGCAGCGCTAGTTCCCTCCGGGACGCTCCGCGAACGCTATCGCACCCCCAACATCCCTAAAAGCGAACTGCTTGCAGCAGTGCTTCGCTATCGCATTCCCCACATCCTCAAACAGCGAACTGCTTGCAGCAGCGCTTCGCTATCGCATTCCCACATCCCCAAAAGCGATCGCACTTCCCCTCATTCCCCAACAAGCGATCGCACCCCACACATCACCAAAAGCGATCGCATCCCCACACCCCCAAAAAGCGATCACATCCCCTCATCCCAAAACAGCGATTCCTAGGTCGCGCTTCGCTATCGCACTCCCACATCCCCAAACAGCGATTCCTGCGGAGCGCTTCGCTATCGCACTCCCAACCCCAAAACAGCGAACTGACAAGTCAGCGCTTGCGCTATCGCATTCCCACATCCCCAAAACAGCGATCACATTAGATTAAAGAAAGTTGTGTAATTTCTTCATTGACATTTAATTTACTTTTCGTTACAGACTGAGATGATGTTTTTTGAGTGGTTCTAGGTTTGTTTACTCTAGGTTTTTGAGAAACATATTTATACTTAGAAGGAGAATACAAAATATATCTGACAGGCTTTTCTAATTTTGTAACTTTACCTGATTCTGTTGCTAGTTTAAGCCAATCTTGCAACTGTTTCTTATTAACCGTTTTAAAATGCTCTAAAATATTTTCAAAAGCTAGGGGAGTTTGTAATATTTTTTCTAATTTAGGTAATACC
>NZ_JADEWA010000513.1:0-3740 GCF_015207865.1 Dolichospermum sp. LEGE 00246 | reverse complement strand
ATATATAGTTAGGTGTACTTAATCTTAGCAATTTCTAAATTGAGAAAAAATACAGTTTTTATTATACCACAAAGTTCACGAGGAATTTATATGTCTGAAGAAACTAGATTGACTTACTCTGATAAAGAAACTGATGGGGTGATGATAGATTTATCTAAAATAGCTGAACAAACACCAACGCCAAATATTAATTTAGCTTTAAAGTTTTTACTAAAGCTACCAGCAGAGGCTTATACAGCATTGCAGCATATAGAAATAATAGCTTCACCTGAAGATTGGCAAAAAATCACCTATCAAATAGCACGTACTTTAGTAGATGCTCAATATGAAATCACTCATCGTCAAATTATGCAACAAATGAAGGTAGATAATTTAGATGAGATAGAATCTGATGATAATATTTTAGCCGCTGCGTTGAAACTTACGAGTTAATTTATATTCCGTTAGTCCTGGAGTGATTCTTGATGATGACACAGCAGGTAAGTTCAATTAGTCCATATTCTTCTATAAAAAACCCATAAAAAAAGGTGGGTTAACAATAAAGTTACCCACCAAATAAATTACCAATATTGTAGAAATCCGTAATTAACCAACGTTAGTTAATAACAACTCACGGGTTTCCGATTTTATGACTTTTACCTGTCCATCATCGTCTACATCAACAATAGCCTTATCTCCATCTGCTATTTCTCCAGATAAGATCGCTTCAACCAAAGAATCTTCCAAGAGACGCATAATAGCACGGCGTAATGGTCTAGCACCGTAGCTAGGGTCATAACCTTCCTGTACAACCTTCTCTTTAAAGGCTTCAGTCACTTCTAAGGTGATGTTCTTATCTTTGAGGCGACTACCAACATCACGCAGCATGATTTCAGCAATTTGCTTGACTTCATCTTTGTTGAGTTGAGTGAAGACGATAATATCATCCACCCGGTTGAGGAATTCGGGACGGAAATATGCTTTGAGTTCTTCGTTAACTAGGTTACGAATGCGATGATAACTAGCGTCTGCGTGATTATCAAATTCAAACCCTAAGCTGCTACCACCTTTTTCAATTACCTTAGAACCGATATTAGATGTCAAGATAATTAATGTGTTCTTGAAGTCTACCTTCCGACCTTTGGCATCCGTAAGATGACCGTCATCCAAGATTTGCAGCAGCATATTGAATACATCGGGATGCGCTTTTTCGATTTCGTCGAATAGTAGCACTGTATAGGGTTTGCGACGCACAGCTTCCGTTAATTGTCCGCCTTCGTCGTATCCTACATAACCTGGAGGTGAACCAATCAACTTAGAAACGTTGTGGCTTTCCATGTATTCGGACATATCTAAACGCACCATTGATTCTTCTGAACCGAAGAAGTAAGCAGCTAAGGCTTTGGCTAATTCGGTTTTACCTACACCGGTTGGTCCGGAGAAGATAAAACTGGCAATAGGACGATTAGGACTTTTTAAGCCGACACGGGCGCGACGAATAGCGCGGGAAACGGCTGTAACTGCTTGTTCTTGACCGATGAGTCTTGTATGTAAGGTGTCTTCAAGATGTAAAAGTAACTCTGATTCAGATTCAGTCAGTTTGTTGACGGGAACACCTGTCCAAGAAGCGACAATTTGGGCGATGTCTTCTTCGTTGACGAGGGGAGAGTTAACGGTTTCTTGATTTTCTTCTACATCAAGTCTGGCTTGCAGTTCTAATTCTTGTATCCGCAATTTACCAGCTTTGCCAAAATCTTGAGTTCTGATGGCTTCTGATTTGGCTTTGATGGCGGTGGTTAATTCTCGTTTGAGTTCCTTGTTTTTGGCAATGTGGGAGTGACGCAAGCGGACACGAGAACCGGCTTCATCAATTAAGTCAATGGCTTTGTCGGGTAGAAAGCGATCGCTAATATAACGATCTGCCAATTCAGCCGCCGCAATTACCGCTTCATCAGTAATATTAACTCTATGATGTTGTTCGTAAGCACCGCGTAAACCATAAAGAATATCAATAGTTTCTGCTACTGATGGTTCTCCTACCAAAATTGGCTGAAACCGCCGCTCCAGAGCCGCATCCCGTTCGATGTGTTGACGATATTCATCTAATGTGGTCGCACCAATACACTGGAGTTCTCCCCGGGCTAGAGCCGGTTTGAGGATATTAGCTGCATCTAAACCGCCTTCTGTGCCACCTGCACCGACTAAGGTATGAATTTCATCAATCACTAAGATGATGTTCCCTGCGGTGCGGACTTCCTCCATGATTTTTTTGAGGCGTTCCTCAAATTCACCCCGGAAGCGAGTTCCCGCCACTACAGACCCCATATCCAAACTAATTACTTGTTTATCAAGTAAAATTTCGGGAACGTCTTGATTGACAATGCGTTGCGCTAGACCTTCAGCGATCGCTGTTTTCCCCACACCTGGCTCACCAATTAAAACTGGGTTATTTTTGGTTCTCCGACCGAGAATTTGCACCGTTCTTTCAATTTCTAGCTGGCGACCGACTACTGGGTCTAGTCTGCCCTCCTGAGCCAGTTTGGTAAGGTTTCTGCCAAACTCCTCTATAGATAGATTTTGATTGCGCTGGGAATTACTTCTACCACCAGTGACAACCGCTGTATCTTCACCCAATCGGCTCATCACAGCCGAACGGATAACTGGTAAATCCACTCCTAGATTTTGTAATACTTTGGCGGCGACTCCTTCACCAGCCTCCGTTAAACCTAATAATAAGTGTTCAGTGTTTATGTAATTATGTCCAAGACCGTGAGCTTCTCGGAAAGATTGCTCAAACAGGCTTTTTACTTTCGGGGTAAAAGGAATTTCCGGTGGGACAAACCCAGAACCCCGGCCAATTATTTTTTCTACTTCCCGACGGGATTCTTTCAGGGTAACACCCAACTCAGTCAACACTTTAGCAGCAACACCTGTTCCTTCTCCCATTAAACCCAGGAGAATTTGTTCTGTTCCTACAAAATTGTGTCCCAGTCGTCGTGCTTCCTCCTGAGCTAACATGATTACCCTAATGGCTTCGGAAGTGAAGTGTTCAAACATAGCGGGTTCTTTCCCTCGTGCTGCTTGGACTTTGGGTGAGATATTAAGTTCACCCTCATCTAAAGTTTCTTGTATTTTCTTAAAGATAATGTATCTTTATTTTAAGCTGAATGGCAGTAGTGAGAGCCGTAAGTGACAAGGCGTAGTTGCCGTCATTCACTAGATTATGGTGGATAATTAGCAATGGTCGAGATTTTTAATCTTGAGTTGTTGATGGATTGCTAACTTCGTACAGGTATTGATGATGACAGAAATTCCCGGTGGTAAAGACCAACAACATCCACTCTACAACCGCGATCGCCCCCTTATTGATATTTTACTCGCTCAAGACGCAAACGATTACAATTTATCGGAATTAGCTAGACTAAAAATTCGCTATCAAGGTTTCCCAGGAGCGCGAGACATTCAAAGCAACTTAGATAAAGTTTTGCAACGCTGGGGTTTAACTGAAGCTGAACTATTTGCCAAAACCCGTCAAATTCATGATACAGGCGGAGTTTACAAAAGTCGTGGCAAAAAGGATGAGCAGGATTGGAATTAGTCATTAGTCATTAGTCATTAGTCATTGGTCAGTTGTTATTTTTCCTCCACTCCCCCCACTCCCCCCACCTGTCTCTTATACACAGCTGACGCTGCCGACGACCTAGACCGTGTAAATCTCGGTGGTCGCCGGATGATTAAAAAAAAAAAAAAAAAAAAAAAAA
>NZ_JADEWA010000512.1:0-3746 GCF_015207865.1 Dolichospermum sp. LEGE 00246 | reverse complement strand
AACCTAATCTCTTTAGAAAAAATCATCCCTAATAAATTGTTAAATCAGATACAATATATTCATTGTAGTTTAGTTTCCTGGTGGATTTTGCATTGGGGAAGTCAGCCTTTGAAATTTTCTGAAAAATCAGCAATGGTTTTTTCTCCTCATCAAGACGATGAAACCTTTGGTTGTGGAGGGATGATTGCCCGTAAAAGAGAACAAGGAATACAAGTAGGTATAACTTTTTTAACTGACGGTAGAGGTTCTCATGGCTTAGATCCACTTATGCAAAATCAAGTTATCCAGATTCGTCAACAAGAATCTTTGATGGCGTTAAATATTTTGGGAGTAACCCCTTCAGAGATTCATTTTTTAAATCACCAAGATGGCAGTTTAGCTTCTTTGAATATAGAGAAAAGGCAACAGATAATTACTGAAATTTCAGAACTACTAAATTTATATCAACCGGGAGAGGTTTATGTGCCTCACCGTAAAGACTGTCATCAAGATCATGAAGCTACTTATAATTTAGTGAAAGAGGCAATTATCCAATCGCAAATTCATACAGAAATACTTCAATACCCTATTTGGGTATTTTGGCGATCGCCATTATTTATTCTGTTGAAGTTACAAGACATTGCAGCGGCTTATCGCTTATCAGTAACATCAGTAAAAGAGAAAAAACAAAAAGCTATTGCTGCCTATTCTTCCCAGCTTGAGATGTTACCTCGGGGATTTATTAACCGATTTTTATATTCGGAAGAAATATTTTTTAAATCCGAGTAAAGTGGGGACAGGGAAAACGCATCTGAAGATTTGCTATAAATAATTACAGTGGAGAAAATTTAAATGCGGATTCTACATATTACTAATCATGTTCAAAAAATCGGTAATGGAATTGTTAATGTTGCTGTAGATTTAGCTTGTTTACAAGCAGAAAGTGGTCTGGATATTGCTGTAGCTTCTGCTGGTGGAGAATATGAAAAATTATTAGCAGATCACGGTGTTGAACATTTTTATTTAAATCAATGTCGGACACCATTAAATCTCATTAAAGCTGCTTGGCATTATCGCCAAATTATTAAAGATTTTCAACCGGATATTGTTCATGTACACATGATGACAGGAGCAATTTTAGCAGGTATTTTTCGCAAGAATCGAGAATATCATTTAGTTTCTACTGTCCATAATGAGTTTCAACATAGTGCTATTCTCATGGGATTAGCTGACCAGGTAATTACAGTTAGTAAAGCAGTAGCTAATTCAATGATTAAACGGGGTATTCCACCTCAGAAGTTACGAGTGGTTAGTAATGGGACTTTAGGAAGTCCTCGGCATAAAAAACTTGCAGATTATCAACCAGTAGAAATGCCACATCCATCTATAACTACTGTGGCTGGGATGTATACCCGCAAAGGTATTTATGAGTTAATTGAGGCATTTAAAATAGTTTCCATAGACTTTCCACAAGCACATTTATATTTGGTAGGAGATGGTCCAGACCGACTGATGTTCGAGTCTATGGTGCAAAATATAGATTTCAGCAATGCCTACGGCGGGCTGCGCCAACGCATTCATTTTGAGGGATTTCAGGCAGAACCGCAACGCTATATGTTAGGAACAGATATCTTTGTTTTGGCTTCACATTGTGAATCTTTTGGCTTAGTGCTAACGGAAGCGCGGGAAGCTGGTTGTGCAATCGTAGCCAGTGATGTAGATGGCATTCCTGAGACTTTAGATTATAGTCAGGCGGGGATTTTAGTGCCACCCAAGGATATTTCAGCCTTAGCTAATACTTTGACACAATTATTGAGCGATCGCCAACTTTTAAATCAGTGGAAATTCCGCGCCCAACAAAATCTAGAAAGATTTAGTGCAGCACGAGTGAATGAAGAAACACTAAGTGTATATCGTGAATTAATGAGAAAAGACAATATCATCAGAGTCATGGAAACCAGAGAATTAGCCAATCTTAATTAACTCCTGTTTGCTAATGTGCATCGCAATTCCTTTCTCGTAATAGGCAGCTTCATTAATAAAGATCGGATAAACAGTAGAATTTCCTTGATAGAAAATTTCTTCTCCTGTGAAAGTCATAAAAATAGGATCACCAGGATGCAAAGGTTCATAATCTTGGAACTGAAGTTGGGGATGAATCATCGCCTGAATTTCCCCTGCTTCATTTCTCGGATAATCAATCACACCAATTGATTTATAAACTGTTAGTGTGTTATTTTTTAGGAAATCTTTTCCTTGATTATAGTCTTCAAAATAATCTAAAACACTATAAATAAGTTGTTCAGTTTGTTGAAATAATTCCGCATTTAAAATTCCTTGAGGTACAGCACCAACTTCAATTGCAAAACCTAAATCACACAAAGAACGTAGAAAACCACTACCTTGAGGTTGTTCATGAATATAAACCTTCACAGAAGGATTAACTGCACTCAAAGCAGCAGCTAATTTCAGCAGAAAAGGATGCCAATTTCCCAGAATAATACATAATCCCATATTGGCAGTAGTCGTATGTACATCAATAATTGTATCTACAGATTCTTGATTTTCTGGTTGTAATATTTGTTGAATTTCTCGCGCCCTTAATTCTTCGTAACTTGAAATTTTTGAATTTGATAATTTATCTTGATTAAAGCAACGATTCAGATCCGTATCAATATATCTTGTCCGTGCAGCAATAGCTTTAGGATTACCAAGTAATGATAAAGTTTCAAAACTGCCTCGATGAATTAAATGGGGATATTGTTGAAACTTTTTCACTAAGTAAACTCCCGTTAACTCATTACCGTGATTTCCGCCGACAATCGCCACCCGATGAATTTGATTCATAAATACCCCGGTTACAAGCAAATTAGCTATGAAAGTGAACACATTCTATCAGTCCATAGCCACTTTATCAGGACTTACGCAACTGGCACATTGGTAGGGTGCGTCAGACTGCATAAATTCTGCAAATAAACAGATTATTGATATCTGACGCACCCTACAACTCAATTAAATGCACCAAAAGCAGCCTATCAAAATAAAAGCTAATTGTTCGGCTTAACCAAAGAACCGTGGGACACATGGTCTTAAAGCTCAGTTAATGTCTTCATAGAAGAGTCACGCTCGTTGCCCACACTCACCTGTTCGTGCAAGCGTGCCGCAAGGCATAAGGGAGTGTGTGGAGTATGTCACCCTTGACCGAATAGTGTTGAGTCCAGATGCCAATAGCAAGATGAAGGGAATAAGTAGTGAGACAGAATTAATTACACAATGTCATTGCGTAAGCGTTGCGTGGGGTTAGCCATATGAAACGAAGTGAAATGAAGCAATAGCGTTTGCGGAGCGTCCCGGAGGGAACTAGCGCTGCTGCAAGCAGTCCGCCAGGGTTGTGATTGCTTCCCTTCCCTCGCAATGACTGTAAATATTTTTGTCCAATTACTTATGATTAATGATGGTAAATTCTTAAATATTCTTTAAAAACGGCAGAGAGAGTATATAGTTTTTGATCATTTTCTAATTTGCTGACTAAAAATCTTCTTATTAATGATTGTAACCCGTTAATTATATCCATTGATGACAATGATAAAACCTGTTTAATCTCATCTCTAGATATAGGTTGCTCATTTTGACTAATTTTGGTTCTACCGCTCCCCTTATGGAAGAGAATATTAATTTAATTTTCGTAGGTTGGGTTGAACGAAGTGAAACCCAACATTAGCGGGAGGATAAATAAGAGGTGTTGGGTTTCGTTCCTCAACCCAACC
>NZ_JADEWA010000511.1:0-3757 GCF_015207865.1 Dolichospermum sp. LEGE 00246 | reverse complement strand
GAGTGGGGGGAGTAGGGGGAGTAGGGGGAGTAGAGAGATTTTTTATCTTTCTATTACCTATTACCTATTACCTATTATTACCTATTACCTTGTTTAAACTTCGCAACTTAATTCACCGGCTTTTTTGGTAAAACGACGATTTTCTCGATAATCTACCCGACAATCTATGACTGCTGGCACATCTTGCGCGAGCGCTTCTTTCAGTAAGGGAATAAAATCCGCAACGGATTCGACGCGATAACCTTTTAATCCCATACTTTCGGCAAATTTGACGAAATCAGGATTACCAAAATGGACAAAAGATGAGTTACCTGGACCAAATTGATTTTCTTGCTTCCATTCAATTAAACCATAGCCACCGTCATTAAAAATCAGGGTAACAAATGGTGTTCCGACTCGCAAAGCTGTTTCTAATTCTTGACAATTCATCATAAAACCACCGTCACCAGTGGCAGCGACAACTTTACGATCTGGGTGAACTAATTTTGCGGCTAATGCACCGGGGATAGCAATACCCATAGCGGCAAAACCATTGGAAATAATACAAGTGTTGGGACTATGACAATGATAATGTCTAGCAATCCACATTTTATGGGCGCCAACATCGGAAATTACAATATCATCTGGTCCCATAACTTGCCGCAGGTCATAAATTAATTTTTGCGGTTTAATAGGAAATTCATCATCTTTGGCGTATTCTTCGTAATCAGCGCGAATGTTAGAACGCAAGCTAATAGAATAGGGATTGGGTTTATTGTGTCTGTCTGCTAATTTTAATATTTCATTGAGGGAATCAGAAATATCACCAACTATTTCTACTTGGGGAATATAACTACTATCAATTTCTGAAGAAGTTGCCGCAATATGAATAATAGGAATTGTTCCTTCAGGATTCCATTTTTTGGGAGAAAATTCAATTAAATCATAGCCAATTGCTATGACTAAATCTGTATTATCAAAGCCACAGATAATGAAATCTCGTTGTTGTAATCCCACAGACCAAAGTGCTAAAGGATGAGTATAGGGAATAACTCCTTTACCCATAAAAGTATTAACAACGGGAATATTCATTTGGGTGGCAAATTGCGTGACTGCATCACTAGCATGGGCGCGAATTGCACCATTTCCAACTAAAATGATGGGATTAACGGCTTGGGAAATTGCCCCGGCTGCGGCGCGAATACTGGCAAAGGAAGCATAGGTTTTTTCACTATTATCCTTATTTAAAGGTTTGCCTTCTACGGGCATTGCCGCAATATTTTCTGGTAAGTCAATGTGAACTGCACCGGGTTTTTCTGTTTGCGATCGCTTGAAGGCTTTTCTCACAACTTCCGGTGTAATACTTGGTCTGACAATCTGTTTATTCCACTTAGTAACTGGAGCAAACATTGCCACTAAATCCAAATATTGATGGGATTCAATGTGCATTCTATCTGTTCCCACCTGCCCAGTAATTGCCACTAATGGCGCACCATCTAAGTTAGCATCTGCAACTCCTGTCATTAAATTAGTTGCCCCAGGTCCAAGGGTAGAAAGGCATACTCCGGCTTTACCTGTTAACCTCCCATAAACATCAGCCATGAAGGCTGCACCCTGTTCATGACGAGTGGTAATAAATTGAATTGAGGATGTTTTTAAGGCTTCTAAAACGTGCAAATTCTCTTCACCAGGGAGTCCAAAAACATATTGTACTCCTTCATTTTCTAAACACTGTACTAATAATTCTGCGGTATTCATAATTTTGGTAATTGGTAATTGGTAATTGGTGATTGGTAATTGGTGATTGCTTAATTTTCTTCTTCCCTTCTTTCTTCTTACTCCTGATAGCGCAGCGTGGCGTTAGCCATACTCCTGAATGGGCGCAGTCCCTGCGCCCCTACCTCCTGATAGCGCAGCGTGGCGTTAGCCATACTCCTGACTCCTTAGTTCACCCAAACAGTTTTCACATTCACAAATTCATGTAAACCTTGAATACTCAACTCCCTACCGTAGCCAGAACGCTTAATGCCCCCAAAGGGTAGACGGGGATCTGATTTAACCATGCTGTTAATAAATACTGCACCAGCTTCAATTTCTTGAATTAGGCGATTTTGTTCTTCTGTATTTGTTGTCCATGCACTTGCACCCAAACCAAAGGGACTATCATTAGCTAATTTAATTGCCGCTTCGATATCAGGAACTCGGAATAATAATGCCACAGGCCCAAAAAATTCCTCTTGGGCAATTGGTTTATCTACAGGAATATCTATGATAATTGTGGGTGGATAAAAGTTCCCCGGCATTTCTGTTAAAGGATGTCCACCTGTGAGGACTTTACCACCACTTTTTACCGCATTTTTAACTTGTTGGTCTAATTCTTGGAGAATATCGGGAGTTGCCAATGGTCCCAAATCTGTATCTGCTGCCATTGGATTACCAATTTTCAACGCTTGAAATTTTTCTACCAGCAGTTTTTCAAATTGATCAGCCACAGATTCAGCAATTATAAAGCGTTTCGCTGCAATACAAGATTGTCCATTATTTAACATTCTCGCTGTTACTGCGGTGCTAACTGCTGTTTCTAAATCGGCACTTTCTAAAACAATAAATGGGTCACTACCCCCCAATTCTAAAACAGTTTTTTTAATTTGTTTCCCAGATGCAACCGCGAGGGATATACCTGCTGGTTCACTACCGGTTAAAGTAGCAGCTTTGACGCGATCATCAGCCATCAAATTGGCAACTTGGGCAGCACCAATTAACAATGTTTGAAATACACCTTTGGGAAAGCCGGAACGGTTGATAATATCTTCGATCGCCAGGGCGCACTGTGGCACGTTGGAGGCGTGTTTGAGTAGTCCTACATTGCCCGCCATGAGGGCAGGTGCAGCAAACCGAAAAACCTGCCAAAATGGAAAATTCCAAGGCATGACAGCGAGAATTACCCCTAAAGGTTGATATTTTATAAAACTATGACTGGCATCGGTTTCAATGGGGACATCAGCGAGAAAATTGGCGGCATTTTCGGCATAATAGCGACAAACCAGGGCGCATTTTTCAACTTCTGCGATCGCCGCTTTTAATGGTTTACCCATTTCCAGGGTCATCAATTTCCCTAAATCTGGCTTTTCTTGGTCTAAAATAGTTGCTGCTTGTTCTAACCAGTGCGATCGCTCTAGAAAACTCGTCTGACGATATTCTTCAAAAGACTTTCCTGCTAAATCCAACTTGGCAAGAATTTCTGTATCTTTTAGTGGCTCAAAAGTTTTGAGCGTTTCCCCAGTGGTGGGATTAATAGTAGCTATAGCCATAACCTGACCCCCCATTAAAAAATAGTTTGAGGTAGTTTACCAGTCTTACACACATTCACTACAGAAGCTAACACGAAAATTGACTTGGAGAGAAAATAATGAAAATAATTTGTCATTAAATCAATACCTCGCCAATTTGCCAAATAGTATGCCAAAAGCCCATAAAATTGTCACAATATCAACAGGATTTTTGGATAATATTGTAAATTACGCTCTATTCCAGATTACCCACTAGTACCGCAAGGCGGAAGTCAAAAGTCAAAAGTCAAAAGTCAAAATGAAGACAGTATAGTCTTTTGGAGGATTTAGAATAGTTGGTTTATTTACGCCGTTTTGTACTAGTAGTTAGTCAAATTTATTTTGACGGGTAATGATCGGAAAAAACTTCTGTTCTTCCCTCCCCCACCTCCCCTACCTCCCCTACCTCCCCTACCTCCCCCACCTCCCCTACCTCCCCTACCTCCCTG
>NZ_JADEWA010000510.1:0-3759 GCF_015207865.1 Dolichospermum sp. LEGE 00246 | reverse complement strand
CTCCTTTGCACCCCTCCCTGACCCTCCCCTACAAGGGAGGGAAAAGGAGCAGCTTTTATAATTGGAGAGGCTTTGAACTTGTTCTTTGTATGATAAAAAAGTCCAGCTTCTAGCCGTTTTGAGTATATATAACAAAGTTGCCCACGATAAGTAGTGAGACAGAATTAATTACACAAGATTATTGCGTAAGCGTTGCGTGGCGTTAGCCATAGGGAACGAAGTGAAATGAAGCAATCGCCAGGGTTGTGATTGCTTCCCTTCCCTCGCAATGACTGTAAATATTTTCGTCCAATTACTTACCGGGGTAGGCACTGGGGCGCTACCCCTACACCTACATTAAATCTAAATCTTTTATATAATTAATTTTGCCTGCCTACTTATTCAAAACTACAAACCATTGCAAAATGTCTTCAGAATTCCCAATTGGTAGTAAAGTCCGTGTGGTATCATTGCCACCATACCTGAAAACGGCTGAACCAATGCCTATGTTACGTCCCCCTGAAGTAATTCGTATTGGCGAGGAAGGTATAGTTCTTGACCATCGTCCTGGTGGTTATTGGGGTGTCCGCTTTACTAGAGGTGCTTTTCTCATAGATAGCCAACACATTGAAAGTATCGAAAACCTGTCCGAACCGCAATCAGATTGAAGATAGAGAACAACAAGAATGTAAACTTATATTAAGTTATTCTTTTGGTTGAGAAAATGGGTTCCCGTCGCACTTTTATTAGCATTTTATTTGCTTCTTGTTTGGCTGTTATTAGTTGGTTTAATTTTACCCCTCCTGCTCAAGCTTTAGGTGGTAAATTACCCACAATTAATCAACCTGCACCTGAATTTACTTTACCAACTAATACAGGCAATGGTAAAGTCTCTCTGGCTGATTTTCGGGGTAGGTGGGTGGTTCTTTATTTCTACCCCAAAGATTTTACCTCTGGTTGTACTATTGAAGCCCGACGTTTTCAGCAAGATTTACCTAAATATATTCAGAAAAATACTGAGATTATTGGTATCAGTGCTGATGATGTTGATTCTCATGCAGAATTTTGTGACTCGGAGGGGTTAAAATTTCCTTTGTTAGCTGATATTAAGGGTGAAGTTAGTAAGGCTTATGGTTCTTGGATAGGTGTTGTCTCTATGCGCCATAGTTTTATTATTGATCCTCAAGGGATATTACGCACAACTTTTGTGAAGGTTAATCCTAGTATTCACAGTATGCAAGTTCTGGAAATGTTGAACAAGTTGCAATCTTCTGTTTCTTAGAAAGGTGGCGATTAGAAAGGCGGCGATTAGAAAGACGGCGATTAGAAAGATGCCTCCGGCACGCTTCGCGGACGCGGCTACACAAACAAAGTCCACCTTCGTGGACTAAGGGACTTCCAATTAAAAAAATACCCAAAAATTTCTTGTGGTGCGGGCATCTTGCCCGCTAACCATCAAGGACGGGCAGGATGCCCATCCCACAAAATTGGGTAATTTATTTTTTGGTGTTCCCTAAGTAGGTGGGCGGAGGAAAATCAAAATATATTTCGTTTTTTGAAATGGCTAAAAATCAACGACAATAACCCATCGAGGTGAATTTACATATCGTTACACATTTTGGTTATTTCACGTCCACCTACTTAATAAGTAGTGAGACAGAATTAATTAAGTAGGTGAACACAATAAAACCAAACTGTGTAAAGAAACGTAAAATCGCCCAAACCCTCTTCACTCTTGCCTCTTGCCTTGCCATAACGACAATTTTCAACGCCAACCTACTTAATTTTTTGATATGAATCATGATCCTTATATTGTTAAACCAGGTGATCAAATTTCTTTGATCAAGGACTATAATCCAGGTTATAGATGCGAGTTTCACCCAAAAACTGATGCGATTAAAAAATTAAAAACAGGTGTTTTACAACTAGCTAAATATCAAGATGTTCTCTATGCCCAAAATAGTTATTCTTTGTTAATTATTTTTCAAGCTATGGATGCTGCTGGTAAGGATAGCACCATTAAGCACGTGATGTCGGGGGTGAATCCCCAAGGGTGCCAGGTATTTAGTTTTAAATCTCCTAGTGAGGAAGAATTAGATCATGATTATTTATGGCGTTCGATGAAGTCTCTCCCGGAAAGGGGTAGAATTGGCATTTTTAATCGTTCATATTACGAGGAATTACTTATAGTTCGTGTCCATCCAGAAATTCTTAAAAAACAACAATTACCCAAGTTTCCTCAAGGTAATCAGATATGGAAACAGCGATTTGAGGAAATTAATAATTTTGAAAAATACTTGGTTAATAATGGGGTAATTGTGCTGAAGTTTTTTCTAAATGTCTCAAAATCGGTGCAAAGAAAGCGGTTTTTAGCACGGATTGATTCACCGGAAAAACATTGGAAATTTTCTGCTAGTGATATCCGAGAAAGGGCTTTTTGGGATGATTATATGGATGCTTATGAGCAAGTTTTTAACAATACAAGTACAGAATTAGCTCCTTGGTATATTGTTCCTGCTGATCGGAAATGGTTTACACGGTTGGTGGTAGCAGATATTATTTGCACAAAGTTACAGGAGTTAAATTTGCAATATCCTGAAATTAGTGAGGAAAATAAAAAGCAATTACAGGAAGCTAAAAAAAATCTGGAAGCAGAAAATTAGCTTTGTCAGTGAAATGTGAACAAAAAGATCCCCGACTTCTTTAAGAAGTCGGGGATCTAAGCATTTATATGTTTACAAATTAGCTATGATTGATTCATAGGTCTGTAGGTACAGGGAATGAGTTGAAAATTTAGATATCTTAGAGTTGGGAAAGATGATAATTTTCAGGATAAATATGCCAAATCTTCCTAACTTTGATATTGTGGCTTTAGCGGCTTCGGCTGGTGGATTAACGGCATTAATTGAGGTGCTTTCAAATTTACCTGCAAATTTCCGAGCAGCAATTGTTGTGGTTCAACATTTAGATCCTCGTCATCCATCCCTGATGGCAGAAATTCTCAGTCGTCGGACTCCACTGAAAGTAGTTCAGGCACAGCAAGGAGATGAACTCACTTCAGGGACTGTTTATATTGCTCCTCCGAATAACCACTTGTTGGTGAATAGTGATGGTACAGCTTCTTTGTCTCAGTCGGAAATGGTGCATTTTCTCCGTCCTTCGGCGGATTTGTTGTTTGAATCCGTGGCAGCAAGTTATAAAGAAAGAGCGATCGCTGTTGTCCTTACAGGAACTGGTAGTGATGGCGCAATGGGTGTGGAAGCAGTCAAAAAAATGGGTGGGACGGTAATTGTCCAGGATGACAAAAGTGCTGAATTTCCGGGAATGCCATCTTCAGCAATTAAGACAGGGAATGTAGATTTTATCCTGCCTTTAACAGAAATTTCCTCAGCTTTGATAACTTTGGTTATGTCTTATGCTACTTCATCATAATTTCCATGCTGTTCTGCCATAACATATTACAAATTTATGTTGTTATCGGAGGCTTGCTATGTATAACAATAGTTTTGCAAGTTCAATATTCTCGATTCTTCGGTACTGGTTATGCTCAACCGATAAGTTGAGAAAAGGGAATAGGGAACAGGGGAAGTTTATCATTTATAATTATCTATGATGTGTATCTATTGCTTATGAATGCTCCACACAAGGATCTGGATTTTGAAAATCTCCTAGAATATTTGAAAATCAATCGAGGGTTTGATTTCAGCGGTTATAAACGTTCAACTTTAATGCGTCGTGTTATTAAAGAGATGGAGACTTTAAATATAGATAGCTTTGTGA
>NZ_JADEWA010000509.1:0-3761 GCF_015207865.1 Dolichospermum sp. LEGE 00246 | reverse complement strand
CCCTGCTCCCTGCTCCCTGCCCCTTGCCCCCTGCCTCCTGCATGAATGTATAACTTAAAGGTTCAAAATCTCTTTTTGTAACTGCTGCAACTCAAGTAATTTGTAAACTACTTAATTTGATGCAGAATTTCTGAGTGAATGCCCATATCCTTGATGTAAGGAGAGAGAAATTCATCGGCAGTCATGGACATAGAATTCACAGCTATCGCTTGATTAGGGATATCTTTACCAGCAATTAGCTGTTCTTGCATCCAACTATCAAAAGCTTCCTGTGTCTCCACAACTACTTGGCTTTTCATTACCCCGTGATATGGACCACACAATTCAGCGCAAATTAGGTCATAATCGCCCGCTTTTCTGGGTGTAAATCGCAAATGGGTTTGTCTACCAGGAATAGCATCTTGTTTAACCCGAAATTCAGGAATCCAAAAAGCGTGGATGACATCGTTAGCTGTCATGTTGATTTCCACAGTTTTGCCAATGGGTAAATGCAGTTCACCCGTTGTTACGTCCGTGTCTGGATAGTTGAATAACCAAGCATATTGGATTCCAGTGACGTTAATGGTTAATCCTGACGGGTTTTTAACTTCATCAGAATTTGTCTTTAACTGTGATACTTGTACAGTCGCAGCCATTGCCGTTCCCGGCATATTCATGGCATCTTCCATCATCGGGGCAGCATGAGCCGAATGGGGATCAAATCCGCCCATGTTGTTATACACATCAAAACTGTAGAGAGAAATACCGACAACGATAATTGCGGGGATCGCTGTCCACAGTATCTCTAGAGGTACATTACCTTCAATGGCTGGTCCATCTTCATTGTCTCCAGCCCGACGACGATATCTAATAACAGCGTAAATTAAAACACCTTCAACAATCAAAAATATGCCTGTAGAAACAGTCATCATGGTGTTGAATAGACCATCTACCAAAGGGGCTTCGTCGGAGGCCGCTACAGGTAACAGACCGTGATTTTGACCGTACCAGAGACTGGCAAGTGTGAGGACAATGCCAATGAGTAATGTCCAGATTGCATTTGGAATTTTCACGGCTGATTTGGTGATTAATTGACTATTTTATCTTAATACCTTCGATTCGTAGGTTGGGTTAAGCGACAGCACAACCCAACAAAGCAAAAAATGGTAAAGGCATTTTTATTTGTAAGTTACTTCATTTTTTAGAGTAACTCTACTTACTAAGGTAGTGCAGGGAATCAGATATAGTGTCCGCTGGTCTGAAATCTTTATTAATTTTTTCGATTAAGAACACAATTTTGAGTAAAAGGGAGATAAGTTGTCTTGCCCAGGTTAGATGACAATTAGGCAAAAATTTTCAGAAATTTCCATTAATTCCCATTGGTTAATTATTTCCATCTGCAAAACAGCACGAAATCTTACAGCGAAAACTAGCTAAAGTGATCCAAAGTATAGGGGAAGGCTGATTTCCATATTCTGACCTATACGTTAGGGTGAATATGAGTTGGCACTAAATCAAAATAGAAAATTCTCAATTTCCAGCACAAGCGGTCCGAAGGTATTGTTAATGAACGAATTTGTCCTAGAACAACAAAATAAAGCGGCAATAGTAGCACAACAGCCCCAGGAGATGATTCGTCGCTTGGTGTGGAAAATATGCGTAGCCACCTTGATTTTGATGGCTATAGGCAGTGCTACCCGCGTCATGAATGCTGGACTTGCTTGCCCTGACTGGCCTTTGTGCTATGGGGAATTAGTTCCAGCTAAACAAATGAATCTCCAAGTGTTTTTGGAGTGGTTTCATCGCCTTGATGCAGCTTTAATTGGCTTTAGTGCGATCGCCCTTTGTGGTTTATCCTGGTGGCATCGTCAATATTTACCCAAGTGGCTACCTTGGGCATCCACATTTGCCCTGTTTTTAATCGTCTTCCAGGGGATTTTGGGAGGACTGACTGTAACTGAATTATTGCGGTTTGATATCGTTACCGCCCATTTAGGAACAGCACTACTATTTTTCACCACTTTGTTAATTATCGGTACAAGTTTGATCCCCTATCAAGGCACGGGAACAGTAGGAAAGTTGCCCTGGGTGGGTTTAACTGCTGCTGTTTGTGTCTACTTGCAAAGTTTACTGGGTGCTTTAGTAGGTTCGCGTTGGGCTTTACACCAATGTTTGGCAGGAGAACTGCTTTGTGATGTCATGTACAGCCATATTTTTGGCTTAGTACCGCCAACTATCGCTACTTTAGCAGTTGTTTTCATTTCTTGGCGGACACCGGCACTGCACCCGACTTTGCGAAAACTGGCAAATATGGCTGGTGGTTTGTTGATTTTACAACTCCTCTTGGGTGTGGCTACCTTACGCCTACATTTACAAGTTGAACCTCTCACTGTTTCTCACCAAGCTATCGGTGCGACTTTACTGGGGACTTTGGTAGTATTTACAGTCTTATCATTACGGGATGGTTTACTTCCTCAGTCACCAAACTTACAGCAGATTGCAGATCAATAAAGTACAGAATCTAAATTCAAAACCAGTTTTACTCGTGACTCGGTGACTCCTGCTGTAACTCATGGCGTAAATCCATAAAATCTCATTTCTCTGTCCTCACAGCCAGCGGTTTGCTGACCAGTTCTTGAAAAATAAGGAAAAAGACCCAACATGATTGAGACTAATGTCTCTCGTCGTCAACACGACACATTTCTCCAAGTCGTTCAAAGTTACTACCAGCTAACCAAACCCCGGATTATTCCCCTGCTGTTAATTACTACTGCTGGGAGTATGTGGATAGCCGCCAAAGGTGAGGTAGATCCCTGGTTGTTAATTATCACGATGATTGGTGGGACTTTAGCAGCAGCCAGTGCCCAAACTATTAACTGTATCTATGATCGAGATATAGATTATGATATGGAACGCACGCGCCACCGTCCTATGCCGTCTGGGAAGATACAACCCCGGGATGCTTTAATTTTTGCGATCGCCCTAGCTGTACTTTCTTTTACTCTTCTCACAGTTTTTGCCAATCTTCTAGCAGCATTTTTAGCCTTCTCTGGCATCATCTTTTATGTTTTAGTCTATACTCACTGGCTCAAACGTCATAGCACCCAAAATATCGTCATTGGTGGTGCAGCAGGGGCAATTCCCGCTCTAGTAGGTTGGGCAGCAGTAACAGATACTTTAAGCTGGGCGGCTTGGCTAATTTTTGCCATTGTCTTTTTGTGGACACCCCCCCATTTCTGGGCTTTGGCGCTCATGATTCGTGATGATTACGCCAAGGTAGGCATCCCCATGTTACCTGTAGTTGCAGGCAATGAAGCCACCGTAAGGCAAATTTGGTTTTATACGGTAATTACTGTCACAGCGACTATTTTACTGTTTTATCCCTTACACGCCAGTGGCATTGTCTATGCTGTTATTGCCTTGACTTTAGGGGGAGTATTTGTCCATAAATCTTGGCGTTTGTTGCAAAATCCCGAAGATAAAACCATCGCCCGCGAGTTATTTTTGTATTCCATTTCCTACATGATGCTGTTGTGTTTGGCAATGGTGGTAGATAGTTTACCCATTACTCATCATTTAGTGAGTACAGTGCTTCATCAAATGCGCTTGTAGTCATGCTCAGGATATAGATCCCCGACTTCTTCGAGAAGTCGGGGATCTATTAATTCATGACATAATTTTCACAAATAATTTTTGACATAACTACCGCTTTGACAATTTACAACAAAACTTAAAAAAATTAGCTCTACTGTCAACCATATTTATGAAGATAAGATAGATTT
>NZ_JADEWA010000508.1:0-3761 GCF_015207865.1 Dolichospermum sp. LEGE 00246 | reverse complement strand
GGGGAGTTGGGGGAGTTGGGGGGGAGAAAGAATTTTCCCAATGACAACTGACAACTGACCACTGACCACTGACTACTGACTATTCCTGCAAAGTTGTAAGATAGGAAAGCATCAAGTAAGCTCTAAACATAGTTGCAGTTAGACGGTGAAATGATGGAAGTTCAAGAAATCAAAAAATTCCCGAAGCCCAGGAAACCAGACAGCGAATCCCAAAATTTTCAGCACGTCAAGATCCTTGACTGCAACGAACCAGTATGCAGGGTAATTTGTGAATGTTGGCACTGCAAACAGGGGATATTATCTGAGGTAGACGTATCATCTTCACAGTATTTAGAGGTAGAATGCCCAAGTTGTGGGAAAACTGCCGTGAGGTTAATGGCAGAAAAGGTGATTTCCACTACACCTATCCCTTCACCCTGGCAAGGATGATTTAATAGATTAGATCCCCGACTTCTCAAAGAAGTCGGGGATCTGGGTGTTACGTAAACTGAAAAATATTTATTTAGTCAATAACCCCACCCTGAAGAGGGATGGGGCTTGTAACTAACAAAGGTTATGTGTTTGACTAGCCCACTGAGACTAATTCTGATACGCACTTCCAAATACTTCCCCAGTTTGGATTATCTGCAAGACTGTTTGTTCAGTCGTTGGGTTAAGCCAAGACATTTTGAATTAGTTGGGCGAGGGGACTTAAACTTTACTCCAAGGATTATCTCTTTATGCGAGTACCTGTAATTTCAGTAGACAATATTCCATTAATGCCAACAAAACCTAGCCGCGCTAGACGTTGGATTAAAGAAGGTAAAGCAATTGGTAAATTCAACAAATTAGGTGTTTTCTATGTCCAGTTAAAATCTGAACCATCTAATACAAAAGCTCAAGAAATAGTAATTGGCTTAGACCCAGGAAAAATGTTTTCTGGTATCGCGGTTCAAACCAAGAAATATACCTTACAAATGTTGCATCTAGTTCTTCCATTCAAAACAGTTAAAGACAGAATGGAGCAAAGAGCTATGATGCGACGTAGTAGACGTGGTAGAAGGATTAAGCGCAAATTGCCCTATACCCAACGTAGTCATCGTCAAGCAAGATTTGATAATCGCCGAGGTTCAAAACTACCTCCAAGCATTCGAGCAAACAAAGACCTAGAATATAGAACAATAACTTTATTATGTGATATTTACCCAGTAAAAACAATTGTCGTTGAAGAGGTAGAAGCAGGAGGAAATAAGAGTTTTAGTCCTGTCATGGTAGGTCAAAGATATCAAATTAACCGATTATCCGAACTTGCTAACGTGACTCTAAAAAAAGGTTGGGAAACATCAAATCTTCGTAAATATTTGGGATTGCATAAAGAAAAATCGGAAAAGTCTTTGCAAATCCCGGAAACTCATGCAGTTGATGCTGTCACCTTAGCAAGTTCCGAATTTGTGAAATACCAAACATGGAACGACATTAAAAATCATGGTGCGTCTTGGGTAGGTAATGTAACTATTACTAGGTCGCAATTTACTATTTTACGTCGTCCTCCAATTAGTCGTAGGCAACTACATTTAATGGTTTTCTCTTCATGTGGGAATAGACGTAAATATGGTGGAACTACAACAAGGCATGGATTTAGAAAAGGTGATTTTGTGGAAGCTACCCAAGGTCAGAAAACATTTTTCGGTTGGGTTAGTGGAGACACGGAAAAACAAGTTTCAGTTAGTGATTGTAACTGGAAACGGTTAGGACAATGTACAGCTAAAAAAGTCCGATTGATACAGCCAAACACGGGTTTAATCGTGTTTTCAACTCGGAAAATGTTTAATTTAACGGCGTTGAGCCATTAAATTAAACGCGCTATCCCTCCCCATCCTGCTTGCGCTGAGGATGGGGTATCTCGCAGAAAACAAGATGAACCAAGAAAATAATCCAGAAAAAAGTAATTTTGTCGTGAAAAAGGGGTAATTGTTTTGCAACCCCTGGATTTTACCGCTTTAACCGCCGCTTGTGGCGAAATCCGCGCCAATTGGTTGCCTGCACGCATAGAACAGGTATATCAGCGCGATCGCTTTACCATTGCCATTGCCTTACGCACCTTAAATCAACGGGGTTGGCTGGATATTTCTTGGCATCCTCAAGCCGCCCATATTTGTATTAGTGAACCACCACCACGCGCCCCAGATACTTTTACTTTTAGTCAACAATTAAGACATCAATTAGGTGGATTAGCTTTAGTGGGAATTGAGGCTATTTCCCCTTGGGAACGGGTAATTGATTTACAATTTGCCCGTCGTCCGGGAGAAACTGCCCTTTATCACGTTTATGCGGAAGTGATGGGCAAATATAGTAATGTGATTTTAACTGATGCGAGTAATGAAATTATCACTGCTGCCCATCAAGTTAGTCAGCAACAATCTAGTGTTCGTCCCATTCAAACTGGACAAAATTACGAAACACCACCGAAATTAACGGGAAAAGTCCCCAATTTTAGCGAATCTATCGAACGCTGGCAAGAACGGGTAAGTTTAGTCCCCGGAGGTATTAAACGCCAGTTACTCAAAAGTTATAGTGGTTTAAGTTCGGCTTTGCTAGACACGATGCTGTTAGCGGCAAATATCATCCCAGATACGAATACTGACGAACTTACTTCCCAAGATTGGCAAAATTTATTTCAACGTTGGCAAGAATGGTTACAGGCTTTAGATTCAGGTAAATTTCAACCTGCTTGGACAGAAAATGGATATACGGTGATGGGTTGGGGTGGAATTGCACCAACAAAGAATATTCAAGAGTTAGTTTACCGTTATTATTCTGATCAACTGAATGAACAGTTATTTGGACAACTGCGTCATCAGTTAAGTCAAAAATTGTTGAATATTTTGGGTAAGTTACGCACTAAAGCGAAAACTTTTAGCGATCGCCTGCAACAATCAGATCAGGCTGAAGAATATCGTCAAAAAGCTGACCTATTAATGGCTAACCTGCACCATTGGCAACCAGGGATGCAGGAAATAATTCTACCAGATTTTGAAACCGAACAGCCAATTGCGATCGCTCTTTTGCCCGATAAAAACGCCGTCCAAAATGCCCAAAAGCTTTACAAACAGCACCAAAAACTCAAACGCGCCCGTGCTGCCGTTGAACCCTTACTATTTGCAGTCCAAGCAGAAATTGACTATCTTGAACAAGTAGAAGCGGCAATTTTGCAAATAGACAAATACCAAAATCCAGAAGATTTACAAGCCTTAGAAGAAATCCGGGATGAACTAATTGGGCAAAAATATCTAGAAGACCTAGAATATCGCAGCCGTAGCAGCAACGACACCCCCGGCACTAATTTTCATCGTTACCGCAGTCCGAGTGGCTTTGAAGTCCTCATTGGTCGTAATAACATCCAAAATGATCAACTGACATTCCGTGTCGCTGGAGACTATGATTTGTGGTTTCACGCCCAAGAAATTCCAGGGAGTCATGTCCTCCTGCGTCTAGAACCGGGTACAGTGGCAGAAGAAGCTGATTTACAATTTACAGCCAATCTAGCAGGTTATTTCAGTCGCGCCCGTCAAAGTGACCAAGTACCAGTAGTTTACACCCAACCCAAGCACGTCTACAAACCCAAAGGCACTAAACCAGGACTTGTGGTTTATAAACAAGAAACGATTATTTGGGGAAAACCGCAATTAGTCATTAGTCATTAGTCATTAGTCATTAGTCATTAGTCATTAGTCATTAGTCATTGGGAAAATTCTTTCTCCCCCCCCCTACTTCCCCAACTC
>NZ_JADEWA010000507.1:0-3768 GCF_015207865.1 Dolichospermum sp. LEGE 00246 | reverse complement strand
GGGTTAGGGTGGGGTAAAAATCCAGCAACCATGAATTTTCAAGCACCCTCCAAGCTAAAAAAAATTCTTTTTCCTGTTGCCTATTCCTGAATTGGGAAAAACTCCTTAGACCTACGAGAATAAGACCAAGCAATACCATCAGGATCACGGCTACGACACCACTCAGCAAAATCTGGGTCATTGCGTCGCTTGTAAACCGTACTGGAATAGACATTTAGCCGTTTAGCTAATTCAGATTGAATCAGCGAACCAAAAACTAACTGTTCTTCTAGTGGTTTTCTCACTTCCTCATGGGTAGGAACAGATAAGGATTCAGATTGCGCTTCCCCCTCCAGGGAAATAGATGGAGGTGGAGCTAAAAACGAACGGGCAATTTTAGTAACTGGTTGATCGGGGAGTTTTTCTACCAATTCACTACTATCAAGAATATCACCAAGAATACTGGCATTAATAAAGTAGTACGATTGATCCTCCTCATTTTCTGAATCTAGTACACTAGCACCAAATTCCTTAGCTTTGCTATCTAAATAGCGTTTTGCAGCCTGTCCCGAAAAATTACCCTTGATTGCCAAGTCCATGGGTGTAATTTTGCCATGATTTTCCTCAATCAATTCATAAAAGAGTGGGTTAACTTGGTTGCACCACTTTTCCCATCTAGATTGCTGCCAAAGGTTGAAAACCATTAACAGCCCCAAAATTACCAGTAAAACTTTCCAGGTATTGACCAAGAAAATAATCAAAAACGATATCGGCAAAATTAGAACGAGAAAACTTTTGCCAGGGCTTTCTATGGTTTTTTCACTCATCTAAACCTCCAGGAGACCCCCACCAAAACTGTACTCAGTTTGGTGATGGGAGGAATGGAGGGTTAATTGTGAAACGTCCCTTGAGTAATTTTGTGCGCCAGCACAAACAATGAAGGGGACAGTTGAGCAATTAACAAATCTTTGATTTTCCATATTCGATTCGTAACTGTCTTTGTGAATTGATTTACTGGATTGATTAGGAAAGAGTGGTCTTTTTTCAGTGTCTAAAACAAATACTTTGGACAGAATATTTTGCTCCGAAGAGCCTCCCATTTCTGGGGTAATGTTAGCTTCGACAATGTTAGAGGTCGGTAACTATCTTAAAAGCACTGGTTTAACCCTTAAGCCTGTTTAACTTTGAAGTTCTAGAGCAGGGAACTAGCTACGCATTCCCTGGTAGGTCTTTAACTCTTACCTCTAACGTAGTTCGGTTAAGAACTGAGTCTGGTCAACTAGGCTTTTACAAGCCCTCACCTACCCGAAGGGAAGTGATGGGTGGTTGACACTGATTTTTGCCAAGTGAATTTTTACAAAATAATATCTCTATCTTGGCAAAAATTTGGACATTTGTTTGTATCTTTTGGCAAAATTGTCGCTAATTATTCGGCAAAAGCTACTGATATATAAAAAAGTAACTAATTTTATAAGTATATTTTTCCAGCTTTTGAGAAATTAATCTGTAGTCAGATTAGGTTGAGAAAGATTAAAATTAAGCGATGACATAGCGGTATGCACTTGAATAAGATACAGAATTTACCTAAAAAACCATACACCAAAGGACTTTCCACTCTGTTCCCTGTTCCCTGCTATATAATAACCAATCACTAATCATAAAAAGATGAAGATACCTGGATTTACCAGTAACAGAGATAAAAAATCAACTTCAACTAGAGGAAAATCCTATTTTTTGATTCCCCCATTAGCGCTTTGGCATCCTTGGTGGCATCAATTTATGGATTGGATGGTAATATTTTTAACTGTAATGTTATGCTTAATAATGTTGCCAACTCGTCTTCCTGGAATGGAATTATTAGGCATTGGTCCTAACTGGCTACTGATTTGGGTAGTGGCTTGGAGTGTTAATCGCTCAGTATTTTCTGGTATGCTGTCAGGAATCATTTTAGGACTATTGCAAGATGCAATGACATCACCAAATCCCACTCATGCTTTGGGTTTGGGAATCGTGGGAATGTTAACAGCCCTAATGCAAAAACAGCGGTTTATTCAAGAAGACTTTATTTCTATTGCTTTAATTGTATTTGTGATGGCTGTGGTGGCAGACACTATTTTTGCTTTCCAGTTATCTTGGGAGGGAAATCGTCATGCCGCCAGTATTTGGACATATTACCAGCGTGCAACCTTAGCTTCGGCAATTCTTAGTAGTTTGTGGGCGCCTGTGGTTTATTATCCTCTTAATCGCTGGTGGCAGCAGATGAAATTAATTCGTAATTCTTAAGTCAAATGGATAATTTTCCAGGAGTCTCTCCAGCATCTACACCCTTATCTGAAAACCATCAATTTGCACAGCCTGTAGTCCCGGAATTAGTAGGTAATGACTTTGATTCGCGGATGATGTTACGGTGCGTAGAATTAGCTCGCATTGCGTTGGGATACACTTCACCAAATCCCTTGGTGGGGGCAGTGGTTGTCCAAAATGGGGAGATTGTGGGGGAAGGGTTTCATCCTCGTGCTGGTGAACCACACGCCGAGGTTTTTGCCCTCAGAGCGGCAGGAGAAAGGGCGCACTCAAGCACTATTTATGTGAGTCTTGAGCCTTGTAATCACTATGGACGGACTCCTCCCTGTTCAGAAGGATTAATCAATGCTGGTGTGTCTAAGGTGGTGGTAGGGATGGTTGATCCTAATCCCTTGGTAGCAGGTAGCGGGATTGCACGGCTAAGGGCTGCGGGGATTGAAGTTGTAGTTGGAGTAGAGGAAGCGGCTTGTCGGCGTTTAAATGAAGGTTTTATTCATCGCATTCTCTATCAACGACCTTTAGGTATTTTGAAATATGCTATGACTTTAGATGGTAAAATTGCCACTACTGCTGGTCATAGTTCTTGGGTAACAAATCAAGATGCTCGCACTGAGGTGTATCAATTGCGAGGGGCTTGTGACGCGGTGATTGTTGGTGGGAATACAGTGAGAAAAGATAATCCTTACTTGACTAGCCATCAAGTTGCTGCTCATAATCCTCTACGAGTTGTGATGAGTCGTAGTCTGAATTTACCAGAACAGGCTTGCCTATGGGATACTCAGGAAGCTCCAACTTTGGTTGTAACGGAAGTTGGCAGTTCACAAGCTTTTCAAAAAATGCTGCGGTCAAAAGGCGTGGAGGTGGTGGAATTTAGCTCTCTCACTCCAGAAATAGTCATGGGTTATTTATATGAGCGCGGTTTTTGTAGCGTGCTATGGGAATGTGGGGGTATTTTAGCAGCTAGTGCGATCGCTCAAGGCGCTGTTCAAAAAATCATGGCATTTATCGCCCCCAAAATTATTGGTGGAGATCATGCTCCTACACCTGTGGGAGACTTGGGTTTAACTAGTATGACTGAGGCATTACCGTTGGAGCGGGTAAGTTGGCGGATTGTCGGTAATGATTGCTTAGTAGAAGGTTATTTACCATCGAAACTTAAATAAACAGCACAGCCACTTGACTATGACTGTTGGCGTTCATAAGCTAAATCACGAATCAGACTCAGCCGAGATTGGATGTAATCACACAAAAAATCAATTTCATGAGGATCTAAAAAAGCTTGATTAGTTATTTGTTTAACCAACCACTGCACCAAACTAGCATCATCAAGCTGTAAGAGTGTTACTGTGTGGGTGGCTTCAACGATAGACCAAAATTGACGCATGATAGTTGGAGTCATTAGACCTCTATATTAATCATTAGTTCTTTTTAGATTACACAATTATGATATTAACTGACTGCATAAATGTACAACTAGATATAACT
>NZ_JADEWA010000506.1:0-3780 GCF_015207865.1 Dolichospermum sp. LEGE 00246 | reverse complement strand
GTTAATAAATTGGGAATTTGAACAATATTAACGACATCAATACTAGGAATTTTTGTTACTTGTGGTTGTAAATCTATTTCATTTAAATCTAATAAACCTAACCACTCAGTTATTGACTGAGGACGATTTTCCGGCTTTATTTCCATTCCTTTAATTATCGCTTGATTCACTTTATCGCTAATACTAGAATTTATCTTTTTTGCTTCTGCCAATTCTGTACCAATTGCTCTCATTGGTGATATAGTTGGTAATTCTCCAGTTAACACAGAATACAAAGTTGCAGCTAAAGCATAAACATCTGTAAATGCTCCCCGTTTTGCTCTAGCATCATATTGTTCAATTGGTGCAAAACCATCAGATAATATTTTTGTATGGGTTTTAGTTAAATTCGGTGTAAATTCTCGCGCAATCCCAAAATCAATTAACACTGCTTCTGATTTACCAGAACGCAACATGATATTTTGTGGTTTAATATCTCGATGTAATAAGCCGTTATTATGAACTAGAGTTAATGCTGATCCAATTTGCTGAATATAGCGTAATGCTTCAGATTCAGATAAAACACCTTGATTTTCTACAAAACTTCCTAAATCTTCCCCGTCAATATATTCCATTACCATACACCAAAGATCATTTTCATGAATGACTTCGTAAATTTGGACAATATGAGGATGACTACATTTAGCTAATTTAATGGCTTCATTGAGAAAGTCTTGTTGAAATTTAGCAAAATCAGCACGTTTTTGGATTACATCATTTAAAGTTTTGATAACAACGAAATTGTCATAATTATCTCTAGCGCGATAAGTGATCCCAAAACCACCTTCGCCTAATTCTTTTTCTATGGTATATTTACCATCTTGTAATTGCTGTCCTGACAACCAAGCCATAACCTGTAAACTTATAGAGTTATAAGTTCATTTTGGCACAATTTTAGTTGTAAGTGCTAATTTCAGGTTATTATCTGCCTAAAATAGTAGAAGAACACCTGACTATAAACTAAAAACCTATGCCACAAACAATTCTCAAGGAAATTCTCAATCAGCTTGATAGTTTAGAACAAGATGAACTACAGCAACTTAATCAAGCTATCCAAGTATGTCTAACTGATAAAGCACAAGTTAATCAAATCACAAAATTTCATCAAGCACTGTTAAGTTCTGGTTTGGTAAAACAAATTAAACAACCTGCTGACAGTAAACAACATGAAAGAAAACTTATTCAGGCAGCAGGAAAACCTGTTTCTCAAACTATTATTGAGGAACGTCGCTAAATGTCAGTTTATTTTTTAGATAGCAGTGCCTTAGTTAAACGCTACGTTGCGGAAATAGGTTCAGGTTGGGTTGTTAGCTTGTGCAATCCTACGTTAAAAAATGATGTATTTATTGCTGCTATTACGGCTGTAGAGATTACTGCGGCAATTAGTAGGCGATCGCGGGCTGGAAGTATTAATATTCAAGATGCTATAATAGTATAACATCAGTTGAAAAATGATATCGAATCTGAATATCAAGTGATAGAAATTACAGACAGTATCATTAATTCAGGAATGAGATTAGCTGAAAAATATTGTTTACGCGGCTATGATGCAGTTCAATTAGCTGCTGCTGAGTCCATAAATACCCTTTGCATTGCCAATAGTTTACCTCAATTAACTTTTGTATCTGCTGATAAAGAATTGAATATAGCCGCTGTCAGTGCAGGTCTGCTTGTAGAAAATCCTCACGACTACTCCTCAACCTAAACCATGCTCTTGATATTTATTATCAAAATAACAATATTTGTGACAATTACGCTAGAATTATTAAAGGTTCGTTACAGATTTGGCAAATCATCCCCACTTCTGTTAAAACGACCGAAAATTAGCTTCTTAATCTAAAAACCTTAAAGTTTACCGAAACCCTCTATGACGCTCCCAATTCGTAACGTCGCCATTATCGCCCACGTTGACCATGGTAAAACCACCCTTGTTGACGCTCTCCTCAAACAGTCCGGCATTTTCCGCGAAGGCGAAGACGTTCCGGATTGTGTCATGGACTCCAATGATTTGGAAAGGGAACGAGGCATTACAATTCTTTCTAAAAATACAGCGGTTCGCTACAAAGAAACCCTGATTAATATTGTTGATACTCCTGGACACGCTGACTTCGGTGGGGAAGTAGAGCGGGTGCTTGGCATGGTGGACGGTTGTTTGCTGATTGTTGATGCCAATGAAGGACCAATGCCCCAAACGCGCTTTGTATTAAAAAAGGCTTTGGAAAAAGGTTTGCGTCCTATTGTGGTTATTAACAAGATTGACCGGGGACAGGCTGACCCCCATGTTGCTGTTGATAAGGTCTTGGATCTGTTCTTAGAATTAGGTGCAGATGAAGACCAATGTGATTTCAAATATCTTTTTGCTTCCGGTATGGCTGGTTTCGCTAAGGAAACTTTGGAAGAAGAAGGGGTAGATATGCAGCCTCTATTTGATGCAATTCTTCGCCATGTCCCTGCACCTGTGGGAGATCCTAACAAGCCTCTGCAATTGCAAGTGACTACCCTAGATTATTCTGAATATTTGGGGCGGATTGTTATTGGTAAAATCCACAACGGAACTATCCGCGCTGGACAACAAGCTGCTTTGGTGGTAGAAGATGGCAGTATTGTCAAGGGTAAAATTACCAAGTTGATGGGATTTGAAGGTTTAAAACGGATAGAAATGGAGGAAGCTACCGCAGGTTATATTGTGGCTGTAGCTGGTTTTGCTGATGCTTATATTGGTGAAACTATTACAGATCCTAATGAACCTCTGGCTCTACCCTTAATTAAGGTAGATGAACCAACTTTACAAATGACTTTCTGGGTGAATGATTCGCCTTTTGCTGGTCAAGAAGGTAAACTGGTAACATCTCGGCAAATCCGCGATCGCCTATACCGCGAATTAGAAACCAACGTAGCTTTGCGCGTTGAAGACACCGACTCTCCCGATAAATTCTTGGTTTCTGGTCGGGGTGAATTACACCTGGGTATCTTAATCGAAACCATGCGTCGTGAAGGTTTTGAGTTCCAAGTATCTCAACCTCAAGTAATTTACCGCACAGTTAATGGTCAACCTTGCGAACCTTTTGAACTTCTAGCTTTAGACGTTCCCGCCGATGCAGTTGGTAGCTGTATTGAACGCTTAGGACAACGGAAAGCGGAAATGCAAGATATGCAGCCAGGTGGAGGCGATCGCACCCAACTAGAGTTTATTGTGGCAGCCCGTGGTTTAATTGGTTTCCGGGGTGAATTCATGCGGATGACTCGCGGTGAAGGGATCATGAACCACAGTTTCCTTGATTATCGTCCCCTTTGCGGTGATATTGAAGCCCGGAATAAGGGTGTTCTTATCTCCTTTGAAGAAGGTGTTTCTACTGCTTACGCGATGAAGAATTGTGAAGATAGAGGTGCATTCTTTATCAGTGAAGGAACAAAAGTTTACAAAGGTATGATTATTGGTGAACATAATCGTCCCCAAGATTTGGAATTGAACGTTTGTAAAACTAAGCAGTTAACCAACCACCGCTCATCTGGTGGTGAAGAACTGACTCAGTTACAAACACCGATAGATATGAATTTAGAACGAGCTTTGGAATACATTGCTCAAGATGAATTGGTGGAGGTTACACCTGAATCTATTCGTCTTCGCAAGATGTCTAAGAAATTGGTGAAACGCTAATATCTGTAGGGGTGGGGTTTCCCCACCCTAATTAAATTCATTCACAAGAATGATACAATCTTTGTTAGAGGGTTGTATTTTTT
>NZ_JADEWA010000505.1:0-3796 GCF_015207865.1 Dolichospermum sp. LEGE 00246 | reverse complement strand
ATGGAATGTTGAACAATCACTTCAATTTTAATTATTGTCATTAAGGATATTTTTAATTTGTTCTATAGTATATGGCGGCTTTTTTCTATGTAGCATTCCATGACAATTAGGACATACTGGACGTAAATCTTGAATTGGATCAACTTCGTATTCTTGATTAATTTCCGATAAAGGAATTAAATGATGAACATGAATAAAATCTTTACCTATTTCTCCAAAAACTTTCTCAATGACAAATTTGTTTACTAGTAACTCTTGTAACAATTCCTTTACAACTAAACGCTAAAACTTGCTCAAAGCTCCAAAATTCAACTTATATTTCACCTATACAAAGCCAGAATACCAGTATTTTGATCTTCTGCAAAAGATAAAATAATTTCGTGGTTATTTCTCAGCATTAATTCTATGGTTTTAGTTGAACAATTTCCTGAGCGAATCCAAATTACTTTAGGTGGAAAACCTCTCAAAATTGATAATTCATTAAAATCCGCATCTTTAGTCACAATAATATAGTCTTGGTTTTTGGCAATCTCCCACACTGTATAATCTGATTCTTGATCTAATTGCATTAAATAAAGATGATTAGAATTAGGATAAATATCAGCCAAAGAATTAATTAAATTTGGTGATAAATTATGATCAAAAAGTAGTTTCATGAATTAACTAACATGGTTTGACGTTCACGATCTGCTGCATAACTTAAACAAGCTAAAATATCTTCTTTGGTTAAATAAGGAAAATCGGCTAATATTTCTTCAAAAGTCATTCCTGATGCTAAATAGGAAAGAACATCATAAACAGTAATTCTCATACCTCTAATACAAGGTTTTCCGCTTCTCTTTCCAGGTTCTATGGTAATAATATTTTGGTATGACATCATGAACTCCTTATCAACATTATTACTTACTTAATGTAAACTTTACTTCTTAAATTATAAACCATAAACTGTCTATTTCTGACAAATTCGTTTACCAGTAACTCTTGTAACAATTCCCGTACAATAAAATAAAGAAATCAACACATTACAGGAGAAAAGCTAAATCATGTTAGCAGAATATCAACAACACACCCAAGAACGCGCTCAACTGGGTATTCCTCCCTTACCGTTAGATGCAGTACAAACATCAGCATTGTGTGAATTACTGAAAAATCCACCCACAGGCGAAGAAGAGTTATTGTTAAATTTATTACGCGATCGCATTCCCCCCGGAGTAGATCAAGCTGCTTATGTAAAAGCTGGATTTCTTACCGCTATTGCGAAAGGAGAAATTACCGGTCCCTTAGTTTCACCAGTTGATGCGGTAGAATTACTGGGAACTATGATCGGTGGTTACAATGTCCAATCCTTAATTGATTTACTCCAAGTTTCCAGTACCTCTGTATCAACAGCTTCAGAAACACCCTTGGTAATGGGAGGAGAAGGAAGAGAACAAATTGCCGCTTATGCAGCTAACGCTCTCAGTAAAATTATGTTGGTGTATGATGCTTTCCATGATGTTTTGGAATTGTCAAAAACTAACCCCTACGCCAAACAGGTGGTAAACTCTTGGGCAGAAGCAGAATGGTTTACTTCCCGTCCGACATTACCAGAATTTATCACCGTTACGGTTTTTAAAGTTCCCGGAGAAACTAACACTGACGACTTATCACCGGCAACTCACGCTACAACCAGACCAGATATTCCATTACACGCATTGGCGATGTTGGAAACTCGTCAACCGGGAAGTTTAGAAACCATTGCAGAGTTAAAGAAAAAAGGACATCCTGTAGCTTACGTTGGTGATGTCGTGGGTACAGGTTCTTCTCGCAAGTCTGCAATCAATTCTGTATTATGGCATTTGGGTAATGATATTCCCTTTGTACCAAACAAACGGGCGGGGGGTTATATTTTAGGAAGTGCGATCGCACCTATCTTTTTTAACACAGCCGAAGATGCCGGTGCATTACCCATTCAATGCGATGTCAGCAAAATGGAAACCGGTGACGTAATTACCATTTATCCCTATAAAGGAACTGTTCTCAATGCCGCAGGAGAAGTAATTTCCACCTTCAGCCTCAAACCTGACACTATTCTAGACGAAGTTCGCGCCGGTGGACGCATTCCCCTACTAATTGGACGGACTCTCACCGACAAAACCCGTCAAGCATTAGGTTTAAAACCCAGCGATTTATTTATCCGTCCCCAATCCCCCACCGACACCGGCAAAGGCTTCACATTGGCGCAGAAAATGGTCGGTAAAGCCGCTGGTTTGCCAGGAGTACGTCCGGGGACATCTTGCGAACCAATCATGACTACAGTGGGTTCTCAGGACACTACAGGACCAATGACCAGAGATGAATTGAAAGAACTGGCTTGTTTAGGCTTCAGTGCAGACTTGGTAATGCAGAGTTTCTGTCACACAGCCGCCTATCCCAAACCTGTGGATATTAAAACCCATCAGGAATTACCAGACTTCATTTCCTCCCGTGGTGGTGTAGCTTTGCGTCCTGGGGATGGTATCATTCACTCCTGGTTAAACCGGATGTTGTTACCCGACACAGTGGGAACAGGTGGAGATTCCCATACTCGCTTCCCCTTGGGTATATCTTTCCCTGCTGGTTCTGGGTTAGTTGCGTTTGCTGGTGCATTAGGTGTAATGCCTTTAGATATGCCAGAATCAGTTTTAGTCAGATTTACAGGAGAATTGCAACCAGGAATAACGCTGAGGGATGTTGTGAATGCAATTCCTTATGTGGCTATGCAAAAAGGTTTGTTAACTGTCGAGAAGCAGAACAAGAAAAATGTTTTCTCTGGCAAGATTTTGGAAATTGAAGGTTTACCAAATTTGAAAGTTGAACAAGCTTTTGAATTAACCGATGCTTCCGCAGAACGTTCTTGTGCAGGTTGTACAATTAAGTTAAGTGAAGAGACAATTGCGGAATATTTGCGTTCCAATATTGCTCTGTTAAAAAACATGGTAGCACGGGGTTATAGTGATGGCAGAACTATCATGCGTCGTGTGGCTAAAATGGAGGAATGGTTAGCCAATCCGGTGTTATTATCTGCTGACGCTGATGCCGAATATGCAGAAGTAATTGAGATTGATTTAAGCCAAATCACAGAACCAATTGTAGCTGCTCCTAATGACCCAGATAATGTTAAGTTATTATCGGCAGTTGCCAATGATCCTGTACAAGAAGTTTTTGTGGGTTCTTGTATGACAAATATCGGACATTATCGAGCAACTGCGAAGGTTTTAGAAGGTGCTGGTGAGGTGAAAGCGCGGTTATGGATTGCACCGCCTACAAGAATGGATGAACATCAATTAAAAGTAGAAGGTGTGTATGATGTTTTTGTAGGTGCAAATGCGAGAACTGAGATTCCCGGATGCAGTTTATGTATGGGAAATCAGGCGCGAGTTGATGATAATACAACTGTGTTTTCTACTTCGACTCGTAATTTCAATAATCGCATGGGTAAAGGCGCTCAAGTGTATTTAGGTTCGGCGGAATTAGCAGCGGTTTGTGCGTTGTTGGGAAGGCTTCCTAATGTGCAGGAATATTTGGAGATTGTGGCGGAGAGAATTCATCCTTTTGCTGATGATTTGTATCGCTATTTGAACTTTGATCAAATTGCTGGTTTTCAAGATGAGGGTAGGGTGATTAGTCAGGAGGAACAGGCGGCTTTGGTATAATTTAGGTGAGGGTGAGTCTTGATGGCTCACCTTGATTTTAAGAAGTTTATATTTAAAATAATTGTTAAGATTTTTTTACTCTATCTAAATTAAGATATTTCAGTGGTAGAATACAATTATAC
>NZ_JADEWA010000504.1:0-3818 GCF_015207865.1 Dolichospermum sp. LEGE 00246 | reverse complement strand
TCATAGCCCCCTCCTCGCTTGCGGGGAGGGGGTTGGGGGTGGGGTCATTTGCTATAAAACGGAAAACCGTACTCTAGTGAGAGGTTTCCATCACTGTACCCCAAATTTGAACTCGATACAATCAAGGGGTGGGTAAAAAGATGCTGTTGTCCAGATAAAATTACAAAAATTAATACAGCATAAGTAGGAGAGTTATCAAGATGGGAAATCAACTGAAAACTGCTATTTTACTAGCTACCCTAAGTGGCTTATTAATAGCAATTAGTTACTGGGTAATTGGTGGTACGGGGGGCTTAGTCATCGGAGTTGGGTTAGCAGCAGCGACTAACCTCTTCTCTTGGTATCAATCAGATAAGATTGCTTTAGCAGTATATAACGCCCAACCTGTCACCGCAGCAGAAGCACCAGCACTGTATCGTATCGTCCAAAAATTATCTACCCGTGCCAATATTCCCATGCCGGGAGTGTACATTGTTCCTAGTCCCACTGCCAATGCTTTTGCGACAGGACGAGATCCTGAACACGCGGCTGTGGCTGTCACCGCCGGGATTTTAGACATCCTCCCACAGGATGAATTAGAAGGCGTAATTGCCCACGAACTTACCCATATTATTAATCGTGATACCTTAACTCAAGCGATCGCCGCCACTGTCGCTGGTGCTATTTCTTTCCTGGCGCAGATGCTCAGTTATAGTATGTGGTTTGGTGGCGGTTCAAGGGATAATGAAAGAGGTGGCAATCCTTTAGGTGTGTTAGCTACAGTCATATTTGCGCCCATTGCTGCTACTGTGATTCAGTTGGCAATTTCCCGCACAAGAGAATTTTCGGCTGATGCTGGAGCAGCAAAATTAACAGGTAATCCTCGCGCATTAGCTAGAGCGTTACAACGGTTGGAATCCACAGCTAGACAAATGCCTTTGAATGCCAACCCAGCCTTTGAACCATTATTAATTATTCATCCCATTTCCGGTCAGTTTTTGGGAAATCTTTTCTCTAGTCACCCAGCAACTGAAGCAAGAGTGGAAGCTTTACTGCAATTAGAATCGCAACTTATTAGTCGTTAATAATCTATCTTTGGTCATAAGTATATTGATAAATCCCCAATTAACTGATGACCAAATTATGATGATTACAGGTGCAATTTTCATCCACAAGTAAACTTGACCAACAGGATGTGGCAACCATGACTACTAACAATATTGAATCTATAGAAATCGTCGAAATTAGTCTGCAAACTAGCCAAAATGGTGAAACAGACGAAGTTAAGCAGGAAACTACAGCACTATTGGAAGCAATTAAAAAACGCGCCCAAGCTGAAGCTGAATCTGCTGGTACTATTACCCGTGAAACCTATTTGAATGCTGTGCGTCAGGTGCGGGAAGCTATTGAAAGAGATAAACTCATTGAACGTGACCGTTTAGAATATTCTTGGGCAAGAATTCAAGAAGAATTAGACCATAATTGGAACTTACTGCATAAAGATATCACAGATTTAGGTGAGAGATTCCAAAATGCTGCTAAAGCGGCTTGGGAAGCTTTCAATGCCCCTCGTGATCAAAATTAATATAGAGGGGTACGCACTCTTTGTGAAATCCAGTCAGCAAATCGTAAAGTAGGGGCGGGGTTTCCCCGCCCTCACAGACAACTTTTTCAGCAAACCCTATATAAGTAATTGGACAAAAATATTTACAGTCATTGCGAGGGAAGGGAAGCAATCACAACCCGTGCAATCTGCGACCAGACTAGAGATAAGGGTAGATGGAAAAAGAATCGGCGGGAAACTAACTGATTTTAAAAAACTCCACAGCAAAGATGCTTATTCCTACCTTTGACTCTGAAACACTACATTATTTTGGGATTAGAAAGAATGGCAAAAATAAACAATAAAAAATCAGGCACTTTAGATAATTCTTTCTTCTTCCTTCTAACTCCTGACTCCTGACGCAATTGGGGAAGAGGAAATTACAAAAATTGCTTTTCTTATTCCCTCTTCCCTATTCTTATTTGAAAGCAACTTTCACATTAGCAACAGCAACTTCCTTAGCAGATGCTTCAATATTCACCGTTGCAGGTGCATTAGAACCCTTAAACCACAGTAGTACAGCAGGAGCTACACCTAGCGCCACACCTAGCAATACCGGGATAGGAAACCCAGCCGCCAAACTCATCACTGTCGCAAAACCGAAATTACCCAAATAAACTAATAAAGGGATATTCAATTGGTAATTGTCCAATTTAATCGGGTTTTTGCTCCATAACAAAGCCGCTACAGTCATAAATAACGACCCAGTACCCATCCAACCTGCAAAGTTCTGGTAAGGCATTCCAAAGAAAGCTCCAGGTTGTTGCCAATACCAGAAGGGAAGAGAAGTTTGACTCATAGCTGGGTCAAGCACAAAATCCCAAGAAGTGAGCAGTAAAGCCCCCAAAACAATTGCTCCAACGTGACGGAACAAAGTGGGTTTTTTATCTACGTCTAAACCCGCCCGTGCCAACACATAAGAAACACATCCTACATAAAACCATGAAAGGGGAATCGTGAAAGGTACCAAACCAGAAATTTTATACCCCAAACCACTCAGATAGCTGTAGTGACCAAAAGGAAAGCCAGTGCTAGTTCCTAATAATTCACTAGCCAAAGAAATTAATACAGATGGGATTAAAAATCCTAAAGCGCGTCCCAAACCTAAAGTCCGGTAAGCATAGAGGAACACTCCCACCGCCCCCAAAATCATATATACCACACCGCCGCCCGCCATGCTCCACTGCATGACGCTTTGTCCAAACTCTGATAAGCTGATAATTTGTTCAGCATTGGGAATAACAATCAGTATTCCCACCAGTCCAAATACCATAGAAACGATATGACCAATTAGGCATACGCGCTCGACGATAACAAGTTGTCTCATGATCAATCCTTAATGATATGCCAGATGGCTACTCAACTGTTAACAGTTTACAAATATTTATGAACGATTTAACTAAATGTTGATATTTATTCTCTCGACATGGGAATCAGGAGTGAAGTTCAACCTTTAGAAACCTTATAGGTTCAGTAAATCTGTGAAATAATGAATGCAACTGATATTCAAAATACCAGTATATAACGATTTGTAACTGAGTGGGGTACAAAAGGGTAAAGTTATAGCACCCGCCAAGTTTATAAGAACTAGGGGAGAAATTTCCTTTTTCCGTCCTCCTGACTTCTAACTGGGTGCAGGCCCTGCGCCCCTACCTCCTGACTTTTGCTATATGTCAATGTTGAAAAAAATTCCTTGGTTTTCTCTAACACTTGTATTGCTGAGTTACAGTACATTAGGCTGGGTGATATTTGAAGAAAAAGCCCCTTGGTATGTACGGCTGATAACTGTGCTAACCATCCTGCTGTCACTAATTTCTGTCACCAACCCTTGGTTAAAACTCGATGATTATTCTCATATTTTCTTCAAGTCAAACGCTAGGACTTTTTTGGTGGCTATCTTAGCAGCTTTCCTATTTTTTCTAATGATTGCCTGGTTTCGGGTATTTCTTGATACTTTACTTATTATCTGCGCCACTATTTTAGCTAAAATAGACTTTCAATCAGTTGGTTTAAAACCAGCACTAGCTTTTGGCTATATATCTTTTTGCTCACTGCTGGGTTTAGGATTGGGCGCACTTATCAATTACTACATTTAGAATTAGTCATTAGTAATTAATTAATATACTCAAAACGGTTGGGACATGGACTTTTGCGAAATCACGAAAACCCTAGATTTGTAGGGGTAAAGCAAGAGCTGATATGTGTCAACTTAAGCTCAAATCTCTACTACATCTCG
>NZ_JADEWA010000503.1:0-3819 GCF_015207865.1 Dolichospermum sp. LEGE 00246 | reverse complement strand
GCAGGGGGCAGGGGGCAGGGAGAATATTTATTGCCTATTGCCTATTGCCTATTGCCTTCTTCCTGACAACTGACAACTAACAACTAACCAAATCTAAAACCATGCTTAACACCCCACCTAAAGGGTATCGGGTGGGGTATTTTATCCTCAAGGGTGTGTGTCACAATTATGAGCAGTTCTGAAAATTTTCAGTTAACTGAAGTTTGAAGTGGGAAAATTCAAGCTAACTTGAAGGTATTGGGCTATTAAGTAGTAGAGATTAGTAAATAATTTCTCGTCTCTTATCCCAAACACAAACCCTCACCCCATTGAATTTCCATTTTTTTATCTTCTCATTTGTTTGTACAGAATTCTAAAAGTAGGCGTTAGTGATGGAAGTAATCTATCAGTATGCCTGGCTGATTCCAGTATTACCTCTTTTGGGAGCAACACTGGTCGGTCTAGGGCTAATCTCGATAAATCAGGTGACGAACCGCTTGCGACAACTAAATGCTATAGTCATTATCTCCCTGATGGGGGCTTCTATGGCACTGTCGTTGGCTTTACTGTGGAGTCAAATTCAAGGCCATGCGCCTTATCTTTGGACTTTGGAATGGGCATCAGCAGGTAATTTTCACCTGACGATGGGCTACACTATTGACCACCTGACATCTCTAATGCTGGTGATTGTAACAACAGTAGCCGTTTTGGTGATGATTTACACCGATGGTTACATGGCGCATGACCCTGGTTATGTGCGATTTTACGCCTATCTCAGCTTATTTGGCTCTTCAATGTTAGGTTTGGTGGTCAGTCCTAACCTAGTACAAGTTTATATTTTCTGGGAACTGGTGGGGATGTGTTCCTACCTGCTAGTGGGCTTTTGGTATGATCGCAAAGCCGCAGCAGATGCTTGTCAAAAGGCCTTTGTCACCAACCGCGTCGGTGACTTCGGGTTACTATTGGGAATTTTGGGGCTGTTCTGGGCGACAGGCAGCTTTGATTTTATGGTTATGGGCGATCGCCTATCCAACCTAGTAGAAACCGGCTCTATCAGCAATTTCCTCGCCATTCTGTTGGCAATTCTCGTCTTCCTGGGACCTGTGGCTAAATCTGCCCAATTCCCCCTCCATGTCTGGCTACCAGATGCCATGGAAGGTCCTACACCTATTTCTGCCCTGATTCATGCGGCGACAATGGTGGCGGCGGGTGTATTCTTAATTGCCCGGATGTACCCAGTATTTGAAAATGTCCCAGCCGCAATGAACGTAATTGCTTATACTGGGGCATTTACAGCGTTTTTGGGGGCAACTATCGCTATTACCCAAAACGACATCAAGAAGGGTTTGGCTTATTCCACCATTTCCCAACTTGGTTACATGGTGATGGCTATGGGTGTGGGGGCTTACAGTGCGGGATTATTCCACCTCATGACCCACGCTTATTTTAAAGCGATGCTGTTCTTGGGTTCTGGTTCGGTAATTCATGGCATGGAAGCAGTTGTTGGTCATGATCCTGTATTGGCGCAAGATATGCGGTTAATGGGCGGACTGCGGAAATATATGCCCGTGACCAGTTTCACCTTTTTGATTGGTTGCTTGGCCATTGCGGGGATTCCTCCTTTTGCTGGTTTCTGGTCAAAAGATGAAATTTTAGGCGCGGCTTTTGCTGCTAACCCTTTCCTGTGGTTTATTGGTTGGGTGACAGCAGGGATTACAGCTTTTTATATGTTTAGAATGTATTTCTCAACATTTGAAGGTAAATTCCGGGGTAATGACGAGAAAATCAAGGTAAAACTCAAAAATGCGGCTGCTGCTTTGGCTGAAAAGTCAGGGACAGCAGAATTAGTGCCTAATTTTGGTCCTGGGGCGATGAAAAAGGGCGAATTGTCAAGTCACTCCCATGACTCCCACAGCCATGAGCCTCATGAGTCTCCTTGGACGATGAGTTTACCGTTGGTGGTGTTGGCTATTCCTTCAATGTTGATTGGTTTGGTGGGAACTCCCTACGCCAATTATTTTGAGCAGTTTATCTTTCCTCCTAGCGAAACTTTAGGGTCAGTTATGGAAAAGGCTGCGGAGTTTGACCCCCATGAGTTTTACATTATGGCGGGTAGTTCTGTGGCGGTTTCTGTGATTGGGATTACTTTGGCGGTGCTGATGTATTTGGCTCGTAAAATTGATCCTAGTGCGATCGCTAAAAACATTCAACCGCTATACGATCTATCTTTGAACAAGTGGTACTTTGATGACATTTATCATCGTGTCTTTGTTCTCGGTTTGCGTCGTGTGGCTAGACAAGTTATGGAAGTTGATTTCCGCGTTGTTGACGGCGCTGTTAATCTCACGGGTTTCTTTACTCTTGTCAGTGGTGAAGGTTTGAAATACCTAGAAAGCGGTCGGGTTCAATTCTATGCTCTGATCGTTTTTGGGGCTGTTTTGGGCTTGGTGATCGTTTTTGGTGTTACCTGATTTTAATGGGGGCGGTTTGTCCGCCCCTGGATTGTTTTTTTTGACGAACCACAGAGGCACAGAGGACGCAGAGTTAATGAACCACGAAGGGACGAAGGAAGCGAAGGAAGAAGGGAAGAAGGAAAAAGTTTGTAGGGTGCATTAGGAGCGCGAAAATAGTATTAAATATAGATAAAGTTAGAAAAGCGAAGTAACGCACATTAATTCATGAAATTAAATTATTGTCAGAATCAGGATATCCAGGATTTAAGGATGTACAGGATGTAGAAAAAAGTAATCTTTGAAAATCTCAAATATTCCTAGATAAGTATTCGTAAAAAATCCTATTAATCCTCTAATCCTGGGCATCCTGATTCTGACAAAATAAGTTATCATAATTAAGATTCAAGACTAATTTATGTATTGTCAAAATACCAACTTCTCACGTCATGCTATCCAACAAATGTTTTATCGTCGCATTAGTAAAAAAGAAGTAGAAACTGTAATTGCTTATGGACAAATAATAGAAGAAAATCCTGATGATACACCATACCCTAGTTATTTAATATTAGATTTTGTAGAAGGTAAACCGATTCATGTTGTATTTTCCTATGATGAAGTTACAGATACAGGATATGTGGTAACAGCTTATATTCCTGATGCTAATATTTGGTTAGATGGTTTTACAACTAGGAGACAAAAATAATGAAATGCGTAATTTGTAAACATGGAGAAACTAAACCCGGTTTAGTCACCGTCACCTTAGAAAGAGATGAATGTATTATTGTCTTGAAAAAAGTTCCCGCAGAAATTTGTGATAACTGTGGTGAATATTATTTAAGTGATACAGTTACCGAACAGGTTTTAGACAAAGCAGAATTAGCGATTACTAAAGGAGTAGAATTAGAAATTATTAGGTATGCAGCTTAAATTTGAAAATATATGAATACTCAAATTAATGTTCCTCCTGCTGTTGATGATTTAATGTTGAAAAAAGCTTATGCCCATAGACTTTTATTTTAAAGGTGGAAAGGTTTTTCTCTTCCAGATTTTGAGCAATTAGTATAAAAAGGTAAAATTATGAATATCCAAATTAAACCGGAATTAGAGCAAATTATTCAAGCGCAAATTGCCACAGGTAGATATACAAATCCTGAAGATGTAATCAGTAAGGCGTTAAAGTTGCTTTTGGAGTGGGATAAGGGTTATCAGAATTGGGTGGAAGAAACACGGGAAAAGGTGGATGTTGCTATTGAACAATTAAGTAGGTAAACATAATAAAAACGATATATGTTTAGTTTTGTAAAAACCGTGAAATAACCTATTTGCAAGGCATTCATTGAATTTACATTTCGTCACATACCTTTAAATTTTTCTCTTTACCTACTTA
>NZ_JADEWA010000502.1:0-3822 GCF_015207865.1 Dolichospermum sp. LEGE 00246 | reverse complement strand
AGGGAATAGTCGGGGGAATTGCAGCATTAGGAGATTTGGCAGTCAACAGCACAGGAATCACCAAGTTTGGTAGCACTGTTACAGCCAACAGTCTCACAACAAATACAGGTGGAACAACAGAAATTGGCGGTGATATTACCACTACAGGCAAGCAAACTTATGGCGATGGTGTTGCATTAACAGGCACAACAAATCAAGAATTAAAATCTGATAATGGAAAAATACTCTTAGCTGGGAATTTAACAGCAGGAAGTAATGATGTAACATTAACAGCAAATGATATAGAATTACCCAGCACAACAACAGGAAAAGGTAATTTAACAATTCAATCTGCTACAACAAATCAAAATATTACCCTGGGTAATAATATTGATGGAACATTAAATCTGACAAGTGCAGAAATAGCAAGTTTAGTAGATGGCTTTGCTTCTATCACCATTGGACGCAATGACGGAACTGGTAACATTGTCATTAATAATTCTGTTGAATTTAAAGATCCGACTACTATTAAGTCACCTAATGGTAATCTCGCTGTCAATGACAACATAACAGGTATAGATAATGCGTCAATTACACTAGATGCAAAAACCACAAATCTGAATGCTGATATCACCACCAATAATCAAAATATTACTCTCACTAAAAATGTAGTCTTGGAGAATAATATTACCCTAGACACAGGTGCAGGTGCAGGTGATATTAATTTTAATGGCACTGTTGATGGAAATAAAAATTTAACCCTGAATGCAGGGACAGGGAATATCACTTTAGATAATGCAGTCAATGTTAATAGTCTCAGCACTACTGCGATGAATACGAATATTGCCAACAAGATTACCACCACAGGGAATCAACAATTTACTAGTGGTGTCACCCTCACAGGCAATAATGCCAAAACCTTTAATTCCAATAACAATGATATTAATTTCAGCAGCACAATTAATGGTTCAAACACAAATTTAACTCTTCAGGCAGGGACAGGGAATCTAACTTTAGGTGGTGCAGTCGCTGTCAACAGTCTCAGCACCACGGCAGCAAATACGAATATTGCCAATAACATTACCACCACAGGGAATCAACAATTTACTGGTGGTGTCACCCTCAAAGGCAATAATCCTAAAACCTTTAATTCTAATAACAATGGTATTAATTTCAGCAGTACCTTAAATGGTTCAAACACAGATTTAACGCTTCAGGCAGGGAATCTAACTTTAGATAATGTAGTCAATGTTAATAGTCTCAATGTCATGGCAGCAAATACCAATATTGCCAACAACATTACCACCACAAATAATCAAACCTTCAACAGTCCCGTCACATTAACTGGTACTGGTAATCAAGAATTAAAAGCAGATACAGGTACAATCACCTTTAATAGATCTTTGTCCACAGGGAATAATAACCTGACTTTGACAGCAAATGGAATTGACTTTTTGGGAGGAGATAACTCGGTTACAGGCAGCAAGAATTTAGTCCTACAACCATCCACTCCAGGGCAAAACATCAACATCAATAATGATAGTAATGCTGACCCAAATAGCTTAGACCTCACTAAATTTGATATCAATGCTTTAGCAGATGGTTTCAGTTCAATTACCATTGGGCGGAATGATAGTAAGGGAGTGATTAATATCCCAAGTGATGTCACATTTAAAGACATAATAAAAATTCAATCGCCCACTAATACAGGTTCAATTACTGCAACTTCTACAATTACAGGCTTAGATAATGCCTCAATTAATCTGTTAGCTAATCAAAATATTAGCACTGGTGATATCTCCACACAACGCCAAAGTATTAATCTGAAAAGTAATACAGGATTTGTCAGAACAGAAAATATTACGACTCAAGGTGGGGATATTGATATCCAAGCACAGGATAGTATTAAAACCGGATTGTTAGATACCAGTTCTAAAACTGGAAATGGTGGTAAAGTAAGTTTAGATCCTGAAAATGATATTGAAGTTACTGCTATTAATACCCAAGCTTTAACTAGTGGTATTGGTGGTGACATCAATATTGTAACTAACAGGTTTTTCCGTGCTACAGGTACTTTTACCACCTTTATCGGATCTATTCCTATAAAGGCTAGTATTTCTACACTCGGAATAAATGGTAGTGGTAATCTCACCATTACTCATGGAGGGAATGGCATCACAGCCTTTGTAGTCGGTAATACTGAGAAAATAGGCACAGCAGGAGCAGTTGTTGGTGCTTTGAACAACAATATAATACCTACAAAATTTTATCAAGGCAATTATACCAAAGGGAACATTCAAATAATTACTAATTCAAATATCAGGGAAACTGCTAAACCATCAGACGAAAGTTATATTTTGCAGTCACAAAGTATTAGCAATCCGATAACAAAAGATTCAGGTTTATCTGGAGTGGAAGATGGTTTAACAAAGGAGTACGAGCAATTTTTTGGACGAAAGTTTGCCAGAAAATCTGTCGCTGATATTCAATCTGAATTGAGAAAAATTCAAGCACAAACAGGAATTAAATCAGCTATTGTTTATGCCTATTTTAGCAAAAGCAGTGACATTTTGAGAACAGATAAGGAAGTAATTAATTTACGTATACTCACTTCAGACAGTCAAACCACCATTATACTCCCCAACGCAACTAAAGAAAAGGTCTTAAAAGTTAAACCGGATTTTCAGTCGGCAGTTTCCAATGCCAATAGTAAGAATTATAAAGCATTTGGAAAGCTATTCTATAGATGGCTAATTGCACCCTATGAAGCGGAACTACAAAAGCAAGGCATTACTAATCTGGCCTTTGCTATGGGTGAGGATTTACGTTCTATTCCGATGGCTGCTCTCTATGATGGTGAAAAATTTTTGATTGAAAAATATAGTCTGGGTCTGATACCCAGTGCAAATTCCACGGATATAATTTATTCAGACATAAAAAAATCTCAAGTCTTAGCAATGGGAGCTAGTAAATTTGCCCCAAATCAAAAAGCTCAGGATTTGCCAGCAGCAGAAATAGAGGTTACTGAGATTGCCAAACTATGGAATGGTAAATACCTTCTCAATGATGACTTTACCATAGAAAATCTCAAGGATAAACGCCAGAATAATCCTGTTACAAACAAACCTTTTGAAATGGTTCATCTAGCAACTCACTTATATTTTGATTCTGATGATGCCAACAATTCTTATATCCAATTGCACCATAGTCAACTACCACTAAATAAAGTCCGCGAGTTGGGATGGAATCAACCACCATTAGAGTTACTAGTTTTAAGTGCTTGTCAATCAGCTTCTGAAGATAGCAAAACCGAGTTAGGTTTTACAGGTTTAGCAGTTAACACTGGTGTAAAATCAGCGGTTGGTAGTTTGTGGAAAGTCGAAGATGCTGCTACTATGGTGTTGATGACTGAGTTTTATCACCAGTTAAAGACTACATCAATTAAGGCGGAAGCACTACGACAAGCACAAGTGGCTATGATTAAAGGTGATGTTACAGTTGAAGGCAACAAGTTAATTGCTACCAACAGGAGTGCTGATATAACACAGAACATTGCCGATAAGATACGGGAGATAAATCCCAAGCATCCTTATTATTGGTCGGCTTTTATGATGATTGGTGGCCAGTGGTAATTGGGAATGATTGTGGAAGTGGAAAGCAAAATACAGGTGGTAGGTAGAACCTTAATTTTTCAGAAAATTAACACAAGAACCCACTTGATTTGCCATCCAAGAGCAATCTTCCCTCCTGGGAATTAACTACGATTAGTTGTGGTTTTTCTTGTTAAAAAGTTAAATGTTTTGGTGTAATATATATTTTTATTGGGAACGTGCTATTTAACTG
>NZ_JADEWA010000501.1:0-3822 GCF_015207865.1 Dolichospermum sp. LEGE 00246 | reverse complement strand
ATAGAAAGATATATTAATGACCCGCATCATGGTTGAGAATATTGGCAGCGGTTAAAACCGCACGGGTAGGCTTTCCCCCGCGCTCTAAAGAGACGCGGCTCCCAGCCTTCCCGCAATCCCCTGGTGGCAAGATAGATTTAATTTATAATTACTCTAATTAATATCTATAGTTAAATTTTAGCTCACGCAGAGGCGCTCCAGTCGCAGAGAAGGAGAAGCAGAGTTTTTTCAGGGGTATGATTTAGTTATGAATTAGTTGATGGAAAAGGAGATAAAAATAAGACTTTTAGACCAGAGGATATTTTTAATTACATTTATGCCATCTTTCATTCTCCTATTTACCGTCAACGTTACGCCGAATTTTTAAAGATTGATTTTCCTCGTGTTCCTTTAACTTCTAATTCTCCGCTTTTTTGGGAGTTAGTTATCAAAGGTGATAAACTAGTTAGATACCATTTAATGAAAGCAAGGGGTTATCAAGTTTGTCAAAAATGGCTGAAAGACAGAAAAGGGAGACAATTGAATTTTGATGAAATTAGTCATTATCAAAATATTATTTCTATAATATCGGAGACTATTAAGATTATGGAAGATATTGATAAAATAATTGAAAAATATGGCGGTTTTCCGTTAGAATTTAAACCCTTACATTCTTATGGTTTGACAATTCTTAAGGAATCCGGGGATCACTCAAAAGTGAGAATCGCGGATTATACGGATTAAAAAATGGCGCGGATTAGGCTGTTTGCTATGATAAAAGTTACTAAAATCCGTGAAATCAGCGCAATCCGTCTCATCCGTGATTCTGACCATTTTATCAACGCCAAACTTGCTTCTTAATTTTTAGTATCAATAAATTAATGATCAAATCAGATTTACAAACACCGATAGATTTAGAAGAAATCGCTTTTTCCCATATTCCCGTTCTCAGTCAAGAAGTGATTACAGGTTTAAATATCCAACCTGGTGGACATTATTTAGATTTAACCGTTGGTGGTGGTGGTCACAGTCGGTTAATATTAGAGACTGCTGAAGATGTGAAAATTACCGCACTTGACCAAGATGAAGATGCTTTAAATGCAGCAAAAGAGAATCTAGCAGAATTTGGAAATAGAGTCAAATTTATTCATAGCAACTTTGCTAATTACCAATTTCCAGAAAATACCTATCATGGAATTTTAGCCGATTTGGGAGTAAGTTCCTATCATTTAGATAACCCAGAACGGGGTTTTAGTTTTAGAAATACCGCAAATTTAGATATGCGAATGAACCAGCAACAATCCCTCACCGCTGGAGATATTATTAATGAATGGGGTGAAAAAGAATTGGCGGATATTTTCTTTAAATACGGTGAAGAGAGACTTTCTCGCAGAATAGCCAGAAGAATTGTTGAAAAACGCCCATTCAATACTACTACAGAACTGGCAAATGCGATCGCCTACTCCGTCCCTCCTAAATATCGTCATGGGAGAATTCACCCCGCAACCCGTGTTTTTCAAGCTTTGCGAATTGCTGTCAATGACGAATTAAAAGTCCTGGAAACCTTAATAGAAAAAGCACCTCACGCGCTTATTCCTGAAGGAAGAATAGCTATAATCAGCTTTCACAGTTTAGAAGACAGACCAGTTAAACATGGTTTGAGAAATTCCCCCTCCTTGCGAATATTGACAAAAAAACCCATAATTGCCACAGAAGAAGAGATTAAAGAAAACCCCCGTTCCCGTTCTGCTAAATTGAGAATAGCAGAAAAGAAAAATACAGACGATTAAGACTGGAAGTTGAGTAACGTCATCATACCATTTACCATTTCTTTATCAGGCTGCACTTTAGCTGAGAGTCATAAGCCTGTTAATTGATGAGGTTCAGCAGCGTTAAACCTCTACCCACATTATGGTTCTTCCGTACCTGTTATGCCAAATATGAGTTTATTTACCCCATAACCCTTATAAATAAAGGGTTTCATTGTTTTTGATGCCAAATTTATGTCAAATTCACCGATGAATTAACATAAAATCCTTATATGGTAAGGATTTTATGGTTTGACAAAATGATTTAGCATAGTAAGTACCGAAGAGCAAAAAAATACTAAACACAAGGTAATCACTCAAAGATTTTGTCGTTCTTGCATTGTTGGGGGATCATCAGGACGAAAATATTTCATGGAAAATTTAGTAATAAAAAGATACCAGCCGACTTGTGTAAGAGAATGTAGGCGAATAATATTTCCTTCCTGTATTCGCTTGGAGACTCTCTCCCTCAACAACGTCATAGGATGACTTAAATCCACAACCCATTCTCCGCCTGTTAAACCACTTCCAATGAAAAAAAATTCAAAAACATTGTTTTTAGGAATTTCTGAATAAGAATTTAATGGTTTAAAATTTTCCAGAGGGAAACAAGGGCATACAACTATCTTTTCTTTCCTATCTAAATCACAGGTGCTAGTTATTATCATTGCCGGTGCTTGAAAATTAGACACCTTTCCATCTTTAGTGAAATTTAAGAATGGAATTATATTAAGTATGTCTCCCTGTGACCATTGTTTAACTGGATCGCATAAAACCTGAATACTGCTATTTTGAGTACCAAATTGTTCTAGAGCGAGCCTGGCATCGGCAGTATTTCCATCTGGATAGACAGGGAAAGCTTTTTGTAAATATTGGATTAAACCATCTAGTTGAATTCCACCCATTACTTAAAAATCCGGAAATCCTTGCTCTGATTGTGATGCAAGTATCTCTTTCCATAATTTGGAGTCTTCATAGCTAAGAGACATACTCCTTTCTTGCCATTTTGTAGTAAACATGACAATAGCTTCCTGCTTGGTTATCGTTTTTTGATAAATTTGCGGAATTTGAATATTGTCTTCAACTGAAACAGCCGAATCAAATATTAGACTACGGATAGGCATTGTTGTTGATGAAGTTGCCACTGTCGCAGCGAGAAATAATGGAGTCAAACACTGCTCCAAAATTTTAAAATTATGGCTGCTACCTGTTTTATATACAGAATAATCTTCCACAGGATAAGTTGACGAATTCATAGTTAAAGAAACGTTCATGGTTTTACCCCTTCTTCTAACTGAGGAACTAAAGTTTTAAAGTTCTCTTTAATAAGCTCATGTGCTTTTGATATCCAATCAATTAATTTTTCTATACTCCATTGCTCCTCTGGTTGTTCAATATTTTTGTCATTCTGATAAAAAGAGTTTAAATCTAGGATTAAGCCATGATCATTGGAATTAAATTGTACATTTATATCTAGAAATAATCCGGTTTCAACTTTATCTACTTTCCTTACTTGTATAAATTCTGTAATATCAAAACTTTTGTTAGTAAAGGGAGAGGAAAGATTCAAAAACTCAAAAGGATCGGCTATTTTATTAAAACTATTAATATAACGAAGCCCTATTCTGTAAGCATAGCTGATTTTAGCTCCGTGCGTTTGTGCAGAAGACAAAATTTCTTTTATATCGTCTATAAAATCACTAAAATTTGTATATTGTAGATAATTGACACTAATAACATCAGATCCTATTTGAAATAATTTGGACTGATCTTGACCAGAAAAGCGATGACGAACAATACCTGATATTGGTACAAACTCAGGCAATCCAGGAGGCTCTAATTTTTGCGTGAGTGGAAAGTTTACTTTGTGAGACACTGACATTGCGCCAGCAAAAATAGCGTAATCCTCTATAGGGGGAAAACGTATTTCTAATACTACTTCTTGTAATGCCACAGGTTTAGAGACAAATTGAAAATTGTTAACTTAATAGAATTCTACATTTAAACAGCGAACTTTACTATAATTCTTTATTAT
>NZ_JADEWA010000500.1:0-3833 GCF_015207865.1 Dolichospermum sp. LEGE 00246 | reverse complement strand
GAATTTATCAGATTGGTTTCCTTTAGGTGAAGATTTACCAGCAGTTGTAGTAGATGATAATGATATAGCGATGATTCACGATATGGCTTTATATCGTCAGAGTCGAGTCGCTTTAAAAGATGATAAAAAAATGGCTAAAAAAGGTCAATTTTTTAATACAGAAGCCTTACCTGAAGGTACAATTTTAGCCTTCCCAATTGCGATTAAACCCCATGATAAAGATTGGGAATGGAAACCGATTCAGGGTCAATTAAGTGGTGAGATTTATTTGGGTGGACTCGAATCTATTGGTTTAGGTCATTGTCATTTAACAATTAAACATATTACTGAAAAAAAATCATGACTTGGAACTCCTACGAATTAGACCAAAAAGCACAGCATCTAGTCCTTAAATATCGAGACAAAGAGGTTTTAAAGGAATCTCATAAAATGCGCGTCACAGCAGCTTATGGATTAGAAAGATTTTGGGGAGAGCATTTACGCTTAATGAGTAAGAAAGAAAATCGTGAAGATTATAATAAAGGAGAGTTTTGGTTAGCAACTTGGCAAGAATTAGTAGAAATCATGAAAAAAGCCGGAATTATTGTTCCTAATGAAAAAATAGGGCATGATGGCAAAAATTTTAAAACAGAAGATATCAAAAAAATGACGGCTCTGTTTTGGGATAAAGAGCAATTTCCCATTGAGCATCAAAGAGTAACTTTAGCTGTTTTAACTCAATTTTGTGACAGTTTAGTTTGGTGGACACAGCGATTTAATAAAGTTAAAGAGGAAAAATAACCATGAATGCTGAAGATGTACCCATGATGTTCCGCGCTCAAATTGGTGGACGTTGCCAAATTCAGAGAGTTGTTGATAAGCGAAAAAGTGCAGAAAAACGACAAGATGCAGAGATATGGGTTGATGAATGGAAGGGGATTTTTCCTAAAGATTTACTTCCTAAAGAAGTATCTCACAGCAATCAAGCTGTACCTAATTTCCAGCAGCCAATAAATAAAGCTTTGGCACGTTCAAAACCAAATGTAAAACCCGCGAAAAATACAAACTTTAAATTCCCAGAATTTGGTTCTCAGGTAGAAACATGGAAATACACAATCAAATGGAGATTGGTTTCCAATAGCGGACAAGATGAGGGTTTTATCCGTCCAATTATCGGTGCTAAAGGTTTTCCCTATTTCTCTGGTGCAAGCATGAAAGGTGCTTTTATTCGTGCTTGCAAACAACTTTATGGGAAAGAACAGGGGAGAATAGAAGCAGAAAACTATTGTGGTAAAAAATTAGAGGATGGTAGTAGTGAACCTGGAATTTTGCGGTTTCATGGTGCTTATCCAGTTGATTTAGACTGGACAACAAAATTAGTAGATATTGTTCATAGTCAGGAAAGTAGACAAGTAATTAAGGATGATAGAGATAAATTAACTAATGCAAATTCGATGATATCTCTATATCATACTACATTAAAATTCGGGTTTTCTAGTAGCGAAGAATTAGATAAACCCGCATGGGCTAAAATTAAAAAAATCTGGGAAATAGCATTAGCTAATGGACTTGGTTCTAGAGTTAGTGCTGGTTACGGATATTTTCAAGAAACTGATTATAATCAGCAAAAACCTTCCCATCTACTATTACAAATTAAGCTCAAAGGAAAGGGTGGTGTATCAACATTAGTTAATAAAACACCAGAATTCCGTCCGAATATGTTCAAAGCTACATTACGGGGACATACTTTACGTTTATTAGCAGGAATGACTGACGGAGTTACAGCCAAGGAAATTACTAAAAAATTATGGGGTGGATTTGGTGACAAAAATAATCAAGATTCAAAAGATGCCAATGTGGGATTATTGGGAATAAATTTTGATTTTAATTTAGAAAATTTTAGCTTTCCATCTAATCCCAAACACTATGAACTTTCGCAAGGGACTTTAAATATTTTTTGTATGCATCCTGAGATAACTGATGCAGAAAGACTCAAGTTAATTAATACAGCCAAAGCTATAATTAAATTTACCATGCTATTTGGTGGAATTGGTAAATCTTGGCGCAGAGTATGTCATAAAGAGTTTTATATAACCTATTTTGAAAAGCATCCAGAAAAGGTTATTGGTTGTCACTGGCAATTTATTGATGAGTCAGAATATTATCCTATCAATAATTTAGAAAATGACAAAAATAATCCCAATGATATTGCTAAATATATCCAACAAATTCGTGATGTAATTCGGAGTTGGATACCACAAGATAAGCAAATTAAACAAGATGTTAATTTATTAAGCAATATACCAACACAGAAATCTACAAATACAACTGTCATAACTAATATACCCAATAACAAAAATACATCAAAACCAAATCAAGCTCCTATTCTCAAATCTCCACCAAAACGTCCCGAAACTCTCCAGAATCAACCTCAAAATCAATCAAATAAAAATGATGACATCACACAATGGCGAGAAGCTTGGTATGCACCAAAAGTACAAGTGTGGTCGCGTTTTGCAGAAAATAGTAAAAGTCTAGCAATTCACTGGTTTCATGATGCTTATAAGGGGAATGATAGGATTAGAAATCCTCATATTTTAGCGGGAAGTATGGAAAATACAGGACGCATTTGGCATCGAATGTATCCGCGTTTTGTTACTAATGATCAGGGTGAAATTGTGCCAGGGAAAGGTTATGTAGAGTTGCTGACTATTTTTCCTGATGAATCTTCAGAAACTAAAAAGTTTTTGGATTTTCTCAACAAGAATAGTGAATTTAAAAAAGTTTGGTAAGTAGGAGAATTAATATGTCAATTTGGATTCTTACAACAGGCAATAGTGATGTGCAGCTAAACAAAGATTCCTATTGGGAAGATTTTTATGAAGCTGTTAGATATGATGATAAAGATATCAGAAAATGTGATAAATTTGCGGCTATTCAGGAAGACAAAGCTACCGACGAAGTTTATCCTGTTCCTGCTAGAATATTAGGCATAGTATATAGAAATCATGTACAAGAAAATTATGACGATTTGGCTTTTCCATTGTTAGATACTTTTACTCAATATTTTTTGGATAAACTCAATGAAAAACCATCCATTATTATTGTTTTGTTGACTGATCAAAGAAATATATTTGTTGATGAAAATGGTGATTTGAATGAGAAAGAGAAAGTAGAAAATGAATTCTCTCCTTTTTGGCAAGATACTTGCACTTTAAAACTTATACTTCAGGAGTATTTTAAGCAAAAAGAAATCTTCTCATCAATTAAACTAGAATTCTGCACTTTAAGACCATCTAAGAAAGGACTAGATAACTGGAATGAAACTTTAGAGGTAGTGCAAAAAGAATTTAAAAATATTCAAGAAAAATTAAGAGAATATCCTGAATATAAACCTGATGAAACTGTATACGTTAGCCATCAAGCGGGAACTCCAGCAATTTCTTCAGCAGTACAATTTGTAAGTTTAAGTAACTTTAAAAAGGTCAAGTTCTTATCCAGTAATATATTTTTTAACAATGATAATAAGCCAGCATCAGAGCCTCAAATAGTTGAGATTTCTAATTACTGGATGGGAATCCAAATTGAAAAAGCGAAACAATTAGTTCGTAAAGGTTTACCTGGTGCGGCTTTGTCTATGTTAGAAGAGATTGGTTATGTAGATACTAAAAACGTTATACCACGTTTAAAAAATATGGTGAGCGTATTTAATATTCGTGAGAGTTTAACTAAAGGGCATGAATTTGATGTTATACCAGCAATACAGCGTGTTGTTGATGCCTTAATTCTAGTTGAAATTTTCTTTCAAGAAAAGAATTATCTTCAAGGTATTGCTTTATTGGCTGCTGCTCATG
>NZ_JADEWA010000499.1:0-3857 GCF_015207865.1 Dolichospermum sp. LEGE 00246 | reverse complement strand
TATCGGTTTGCTAATCGTTTTCTAGCCAATTTAAGAACCATTCGTTAATATGTCAAGTTGCCTGAAAAACCCAACAGACAAAGCTTTCAGGTTTTTTAATAAATTCTCACCCCCTGTGAACGGTTACTAAAATTATGAATTCATTTCAAATGATTAGCTAATTTGGCGTGTATTTTTCGGAAGTATCATTAGCGTAATTGTGAAATTGATGTTGCCTAATTTGGTAATAAGGTTAGCGTAAATTAGCCATGACAAAGATAGGAATAAAGATATAGGGTATTAACTGAGGCGGATTAAAAAGTATAAAATTAATCCACTCTAAGTAATAATTCAAAATTAGAGGAATTTAGATCATGTCTAATCTATTGTTTGCTACTGTACCTATTGAGCAACAAGAAACCATAATTGGTGGTGTGAAAGATATCAGCGATATTAATGCTCTAGCCATAGGAGAAGGTAACAAAGTTTCTAATAATATAACAATCCTCAGTTACACGTATAATTTCTTCTTTTTTAGACCTTCTTTTGGCAAAAAGAACCGTCGCAGCAAATTTTAATAGCTCAGATAAATTGACATCAATCGGCTGAAAATCTTTTGTTTAGTGTTGCTTACCTGCCCTGAATTAAAATTCTAGGCTCATAGCCAATGTGCCTGAAAAAGCACGGGAATTAAGATGAATTGGGATCATGAATTAGATCATAAATTGATTCACCCATATTATCAATCATAAATTTCAGAGCTAATAGCTAAAGTATCCTGAAATAGATTAAATTTTTTGAGCTTATTTAGTCATTTTTAGATCACTTCAGCTATTAGCCAGGAAATTTATTCGTTGGCGAGATATAGATTTTACATTAAATAGATATCTATGGTATCTACCTAAACATTTGATATGACATTATTAGGAATAAATTTAGCGAAGATTTTAAAGATTGTCAAATAAACTTAGCCGATTTGGCGTGTATTTTTCGATAACATCTAGTTCTAAATCTGGTAATCAAGTTTGCAGAAAATGAGAATGATTTAACTAGTGACTTCTCGATATTCTATTAACAAGCGAGGAGGAAAGCGGCAAACAAGCAGCACACAACTCCAAGCGTAATACAAATCAAGGAGAATTCAGTCATGTCTAACTTATTTACCGCAGTATCTGCTGAACAACAAGAAATCGTAGCTGGTGGCAAAATTACATTGAAAGACCTTCAAATTAACGTTATTAGTGGCGAACAGAATAGTGGTATTAATGGTGGAGCTGTAATAGTTAAGGATTCCCTTAATAGCTATACTGATAGCTTCAATGATGTCAAGAAGTTCTTTTCTAAGAAACGCTAGATTCTGCGTAAAAAAGGGTCAATAACGATGATTTAACTCATTAATAATGATGAGTTAAATTTCAACTCTATTACCTTTTTTCTAATTAGTTAAAGTTAGTCAGCTATCAGTCAAAGATAAAGTAATTTAACAGCTAACTTTGATAGCCTATTTATTACTTTTCTACTGATTGCTGACTACTTTTATTCCCTGAATATTTGTTCTTGGTCTAAACATAGGATAACCCATATATTTATCTGATTTTTTTTTAAACCTTCTATATTCTCTGTATATTTATCCCATCTGCTTCTCATTCCCCAGAGTGCTTTATCCATGAAATACCAGTTAGTTCAACAACATAGCGAAGAAGATTGTGGAGCAGCTTGCTTGGCTTCAATTGCCAAACATTATGGTCAAAATTTTACTATTAGCCGGATTCGGGAAGCAGTCGGAACTGGGCAATTTGGAACTACCTTATTAGGATTAAAACGAGGAGCAGAAATTCTGGGTTTTAAAGCAAATCCCGTGAAAACTTCCCCAGAAATATTAGATAAAATTAATGAAGCACCTTTACCCGCAATCATTCATTGGAAAGGCAATCATTGGGTTGTTTTATATGGTAAAAAAGGTAAAAAATTTCTAATTGCAGACCCAGCAGTGGGAATGCGTTATCTTTCTAAACAAGATGTAGAAGCAGCTTGGACAGATTGGTTATTATTATTAGTAGAACCAGATCCTATTCGCTTTTTTGATCAAAAGCAAGATAAAGTAGGTGGTTTTTGGCGTTTCTTCCGACGTGTTTGGATTTATCGCGGCATTTTATTCCAAGCTTTACCTCTGAATTTAGTATTGGGTTTGCTATCTTTAGCTTCTCCTTTCTTACTGCAAATTCTTACTGATGATGTATTAGTTAGAGGTGACACAAAATTATTGACTACAGTAGTAATTTCTGTAGTCGTCATGAATATTATTTCTCATAGTCTTTCATTTGTCCAGTCTAACTTAATTGCTCATTTTGCCCAACGAATGCAATTAGGTTTAGTCTTAGAATTTGGGCGGCAGATTCTGCGTTTACCATTAACTTATTATGAAACCCGTCGCAGTGGTGAAGTTGTCAGTCGGCTGCGAGATATTGACCAAATTAATCAATTAATTGCTCAAGTTGTTGTTGGTTTACCCAGTCAACTTTTTATTGCGGTAATTTCCTTATTTTTTATGTTATTTTATAGTTGGAAACTTACCTCAGCCGCTTTAGTAATTTCTGTGGTAATGACCATATCTACATTTATTTTTCAACCCACATTACAGCAAAAAACTAATGAACTGTTAGTTACAGAAGCCGAAACCCAAGGGGTTTTAGTCGAAACCTTTAAAGGTGCATTAACTCTCAAAACAACCACATCAGGAAGACAATTTTGGGATGAATTACAAAATCGCTTTAATCGTCTAGCTAGGCTCACATTTCAGACAATGCAAATTGGGATTATTAATAATACATTTTCTGGTTTTGTTTCTAGTATTGGTAGTGTAATTTTACTTTGGTTTGGTGGCTATTTAGTAATTAATCCGGCTGAAAATCTGAGTATTGGACAATTACTAGCCTTTAACTCAATGAATGGTAATTTTATTGGGTTAATTAGTACAGTTATTAATTTTGTTGATGAATTTACTCGTGCAAAAACTGCTGTACGGCGGTTAACAGAAGTTATTGATGCCACTCCAGAAGATGACGATAATGGTAAAAAACCTTTTGCGACAATTTCTGAAAATGCTGATATTATTTGTACAAATATAAATTTTCATTATCCTGGTCGCATTGATTTATTAGAAGATTTTTCTTTAACGATTCCTGGAGGTAAAAATATTGCTTTAATTGGTAAATCTGGTTGTGGTAAAAGTACATTATCTAAATTAATTTCCGGTTTATATAAACTTGAATCTGGCAATATACAAATTGGCATTTATAATCTCCAAGACCTTTCCTTAGAATCTCTCCGTCAACAGGTAGTTCTCGTTCCCCAAGATGCTCATTTTTGGAATCGTTCTATTGTCGAAAACTTCCGATTAGGAGCGCCTTATGTTAGCTTTGAGCAGATTGTCAAAGCTTGTCAAATTGCTGGTGCTGATGAATTTATCAGTAAAATGCCTGAGACATATCAAACTATTTTAGGTGAATTTGGTGCTAATATTTCCGGTGGACAAAGACAAAGATTAGCCATAGCTAGAGCCATTGTTACAGACCCAGCAATTCTCATTTTAGATGAATCTACAGGTGGACTTGATCCAGTTAGTGAAGCCCAAGTTTTAGACCAATTATTTGAACATCGTCAAGGAAAAACAACGATTTTAATTACTCACCGACCCAAAGTAATTAATCGTGCTGATTGGATTGTTTTGATAGATCAAGGTAGGCTGAAATTACAAGGTTCTTTACAGGATTTACGTACTAAATCAGGAGATCATTTAGATTTTTTAATTCCCTAATTCCCTCTTGTGTTTACCCCCCTTAATTGGGAGTAGGGGGAGTAGGGGGAGTAGGGGGAGT
>NZ_JADEWA010000498.1:0-3860 GCF_015207865.1 Dolichospermum sp. LEGE 00246 | reverse complement strand
ACAGGTAGGGGAGGTAGGGGAGGGAAGAACAGAAGTTTTTTCCGATCATTACCCGTCAAAATAAATTTGACGAACTACTAGGTTAGGGGTAGGGTCTTATTTTCAGATCTAACTAACCCACCCTACAATTAACGTCTATACTCATCTCCACAATCACCAATTAACTTATATAAATCTTTTGACTGTTCAGAAACTGCATCTATTTTCCCTATATCCTCAGCATCTAAATTGAAACTAAACACCCTAGCATTATCTGACAAATGTTCCGCTATTCCCAATCTTGCACCCACAATTACACCCCCAACTGCTGGCTGATTTAAAACGTAATTTACAGCCACATTTGCAATACTTACTTGATGTTTATCAGCAATGGTTTTTAAGGTATTTAGTAACTGTGCAAATAGTCCCCAACCACCCCAATTATCAATCATTTGTTTGTATTTTCTTAAACTGGTGGTATTTATTTCTAAGCCTTTAAGTTCTGGTTTATTCAAATACTTTTCTGATAACAAACCACCGCAAACACTACCATAGGTAAACAACTTAATATCATGTTCTTGACAAAATTTAACCATGTTTACCTGTGGTCTTCTGTCAACTAAAGAAAACTGCACTTGATTAGAAACAATCTTGATTCCTGCTTCCGTGATAATTTGCAAATGTTCCGTATCAAAATTAGTTAAAGCCAAATGTTTGATTTTACCTTCAGTTTGCAATTCTGCCATATATTTGAGAGCATCTAAATAATTAGCATCTCGATAATCCCACCAGTGGAACTGCATTAAATCCAATGATTTAACGTCCATTCTTCTCAAAGAAATATCAATATTTTCCTCAACCAACTTTTTCGTCATTTTCCCAGGACGAGGAACCCATTTTGTAAAAGCTTGGATATTATTAACAGCTTCTTCTCCACGAGTTGCTATCAGTTGACGACGAAACTCACCAATAAAATCTTCTGCTGGTCCATAATGATCTGCTAAATCCCAGGTTGTAAAACCAGCATCAACATATTGAAACATAGACTCAATCGCAGTTTTGGGGTTAATGCGTCCATGTCCACCGGAAACTTGCCACATTCCATTTAAAATTCGGCAAATTTTTAAGTCGGGAGTAAATTGTAAATAGCTTTCTTGAGGTAACATCATATTTTTTATCTTGTTATTTCCAGTCTTTTTCTGCTTGTTCCAAAACATAAGCTGCAACTTGTTGAATTTCCTCAGTTGTCAATCTTTTTTTATAAGCTGACATATTATTCTTACCATTAGTGACAATGGCTGTAATCGCTTCTAAAGAATCCATGCCATATTTTTTAAGTGCATTCTTTTTTAAGTTTTTACCGCGTCTAATGATATTTTCCCCATTAATATGACAACCAGCACAATGAAAACTAAAAATTTCTGCCCCTTTGGCTGTATCTAAAGCGTTAGCGGGTGAAGTGAAATTGATAGTCCACAAGCAAAATGTGCATAATATCAATACTATTAGTTTTTTCATAAGGCTTCAAAATCAGATATGAAGCCGATAAAGTTTGTACATTGTTCCTGAAAAGCTTCTGCTTCGCTGACATCCTCAATTTTATAGGACATAATGCGTTTTCCATCTGGCATTTTTTTAGAACCAATCAATTCAGCTTGGTAATTTTCTACCATTTTCTTAAATTCAACTCCGTACACTTTCCACGCTTCACCATCACAAGTGATATTTACCTGCCACATGATTTAAAATTTAGTTATTGACCAATATTGATTATTTCATAAATTGGCAACATTTAACCAAAAAATTCCTGGCGACTAGAAGTCGCGGCTATACAGACAAAACCCACCTGCGGGGGTTAAAAACTTCTAATTGCTGAATCTACGAAGGTAGACTTTGCTTGTGTAGCGTGGTGGAAGCATCTTTCTAATCGCCAAATACTTTGAAGTATCTAAAGATAGATATGATTTTATCTCTTTAGAGGGTGTTCATATCTAAAAAGAGTTCGCCATAATAATTGCAAGTGTTGTAATGAGATTTGTATTTAATATGACCACAAATAAGAACATTAAAGAACAAATTCAAATAGATTTACGCCAAGCTAAAGAAACAGGACAATTAAAAGCTGAACGCATTCGGGAAATTGTCAAATCTGCTGTTTCTCAAGTAGGTTCTGAGTTTCAAGAAGGTTCTCATGAACTGCGTAATTTAGTTAATGATGCTGTGTCTACTGTCATTGATAATTTACAAGAAAAAGGTAGTGAAGTTAAAGAAGGAGTGGTAGCTTCAATTGAAGGAGCGATGGAAGCGATAAATATTAGAAAACACTCAGATATTGTCAAGACTCAAGCCGAAATTAAGCAACTACAAGCTCAATTGGATAGGGAAGAAGAAGAACTACAAGCAGAAATTGAAGGAATTTTAACGAAGATAATCGAAACAAGTCAAGATAAATCAGCAGACACAAAAATTGCGATTGATTCAGCCATTGATTCTATCAAAGATAGTGAAGAAGTGGGATTATTAAAGAAACGCTATGCACAATTACAAGCACAGTCAGCAATTATTCGAGCCAATTTATCGGCACGTTATAGTGGAAGTGATCAAGAAGTACAGGATTATTTAAATGAAGCCAAACAATGGTGTGATAAATCCCATCCCAAAGCCGAATCTATCACAGCACAAGTAAAAGAAAGTTACTCACTTCTAGAAAAAAAATTGACAGATGCAGGTGCAGTTATAGCGAAAAAAGAACGTCAATTAAAACAAACTTTGCGTGAGTTACTATTAGCAACGGCTGATTTATTCAAAGATAAAGATATTCGTGCTTAATGAGTAACTATCCTTTAGATCCCCGACTTCTTAGAGAAGTCGGGGATCTAAATTCTTGTTGCTTGTTATACTTAATAAGTACCTTCCTCTCTATTAATATTTTCTTCATGCTTGACAATTACCCAAACTGCATGAATGCTACCAGGAAGCCAACCAAGCAGAGTCAGCAAAATGTTAATTAACAAAGTTGGACCAAAGCCAACGGTGAGAAAAACCCCCAAGGGAGGTAGAAATAAACCGATAAGTATACGCAGTAAGTTCATGGATATTTATTTCCTAGTTTTAAAGTTGGGTTTACCTATTGGCTATCTTGTAATTCAAAACCTTTTTCTGCGAAGTATTTACTGAGAAAGGTATTAGCTAAAGAAAGAACTACAGGACCGATAATAAAAGCAATTAATCCTTGAACTTGAAAACCTGGAACTAAAACTGATGCTAACCAAAAGCAGAGTCCGTTAACAATTAGGGAAAATCCACCTAATGTGAGATATGTCAAAGGTAAAGACAAGATATTAATGGTTGGTTTAACTCCACTATTAATTAAACCAATCACAACAGCGGCAATTAAAGCTGCCGGAAAATTAGCAATATCTACACCGGGAACAACTAAATCAACAATCAGCAAACTTAAAGCTGTAGCGAGTGCAATGAAAAAATATGACAACATTTTTTACCTCAGTAACAGCATTATCTGTGCTAATTACTATTTTCAAAGATAGACTAATATTTCACATCTTTTCTTAGATATAATCTTGATCTATCTTAGGTTAGATTAAATAACAAATTTTCAGTAAGATACCCGACTTCTCTAAGGGAACACCAAAAAATAAATTACCCAATTTTGTGGGATGGGCATCCTGCCCGTCCTTGATTATTAGCGGGCAAGACTTGTACTGAGCTTGTCGTTCGCGTAGCGTGGCGTTAGCCATAGTATGCCCGCACCACAAGAGATTTTTGGGTATTTTTTTAATTGGAAGTCCCTAAGAGGATGTTTGAAAAGTTTTTAATGTATAAATAAACCCCTCTCCAAACCTCTCCCCGATGCGGGGAGA
>NZ_JADEWA010000057.1:0-18663 GCF_015207865.1 Dolichospermum sp. LEGE 00246 | reverse complement strand
GTACACACAAGTTATCGAATCACCATTATTCCTCAAATTACCCCACCCTAACCCTCCCCGATGCTTTGGGGAGGGAACTAATTTTTCCGGTTTCCCCCCAAAGCATCGGGGGCATTAAGGGGGGTAATTTAACTTGTGTGTACACGATAGCTTTTTAAGGGGGATTTAGGGGGATCTAAAAATATTTGATACACCATGAGGGACTTGTTCATTCACCCTCTTAGCATTGCTAAACCCTCGTCACCGTCAAAATTAAAGCATCTTCTGAGCCTTTAATAAATCTCCTGGCAGAAAAGCCCCATTTTCCGTAATAATGGCGGTAATTAAATCCGCAGGTGTGACATCAAAAGCCGGGTTATAAAATTCCACACCTGGAGGAGTAAGGATAGTTTCACCAATTTGATAAATTTCCCCTGGGTGACGTTCTTCAATGGGAATTTGACTACCATCAGTTAACTCAAAATCTACTGTAGATAAAGGTGCAGCTACAAAGAAAGGAATATTATGAGCTTTTGCCACAATAGCTAAACTATAAGTTCCGATTTTATTAGCAGCATCGCCATTAGCAGCTATTCTATCAGCGCCGACAACTACAGCATCAATTAAACCTTGTTTCATGCAGTGGGCAGCCATATTATCGGTAATTACTGTCACCGGAATCCCTTCTTGGACACATTCCCAAGTGGTGAGTTTTGCACCTTGTAACCGGGGACGAGTTTCGTCTGCATATACTCTGGCTAAACGTCCTTCTTTCCACGCAGAACGGACTACACCTAATGCTGTACCATAACCAGCGGTAGCTAAAGCCCCAGCGTTGCAGTGAGTGAGTATAATTAGTTTTTCTGGGGTTTGCGGTAATGCCGCCAAACCATGATCACCGATCGCTTGACAGGTTTGCAAATCTTCGGCATTGATCTTTTGGGCAGTTTCTAAAAGGGCTTGTTTAATTTCGGCGACTGTTCCCATGGTTTCATAAGCCGTTTGCATCATTCTGCCAATTGCCCAAAACAAATTTACCGCAGTGGGACGGGTAGAACGCAACAAATTAGCTACTGTTTCCAGTTTAGCTAAAAACTCTTGGCGATGGCTGGTTTCAATTTCCCTTGCCCCCAAATACATTCCATAAGCCGCAGCCACCCCAATCGCCGGCGCACCCCTCACAATCATGGTTGTAATGGCTTGTGCCATATCTTCACTGCGGTGAATCTCCACCACTGTATATTCATTAGGTAAGCGAGTTTGATCAATCAGTGAGACTGAATTATTGTGCCAAATAACGGGATAAACCATATTGTCAGTTGTTGGTTGTCAGTGGTCAGTTGTCAGTGGTCAGTTGTCCGTGGCAATTAATGACAGGGGCTTTTTAGATGTAATTCTCAATCATTATTAAATTTATTCCCTCTTGCCTCTTGCCCCTTGCCTCTTGCCTATTCCCTCTTGCCTCTTGCCTCTTGCCTATTCCCTATTCCCTCTTGCCTGTTCCCTGTTCCCCCAAATTAAGTTAAACAAGAAAGATGAAAATTACTAAAAAAATCAACAATTGGTTGGAAACCTGGGCTGCTGCACCTGCTTATGGCGGTTGGGTGTTGGCGGGAATCTCTGTGTGTTATTTGGGTGCAGGGATTAATACTATGGCTGGCTGGCTGTATGTGATTAGTGGGGTTAGTTTTGCGCTTTTGGGGGTGTCGGCTTTTGTTGCACCGCGATCGCTCACAGGTATAATTGTCAAACGTCGTCCTATTGCACCAGTAACCGCCGGTGATGCACTGAAAATTGAAATAGAAATTCAAAATCAGAAAAAACGATTTTCTAGTTTATTACAAATTAGAGACATTCTCCCATTTATTCTTGGTCAACCAGTCCAGCAAAATATTGAAGCTATTCCACCACAAGAGAGTTATCAGTGCATCTATTATCACCCTACCCAACAGCGTGGTATTTACCGCTGGCACACAGTAGAATTAGTCACAGGTGCGCCCTGGGGTTTATTTTCCTGTCGTCGTCCTCGTCAGTGTGAAGCTAGGGCGACTGTTTATCCCACCGTTTTACCCTTGACTACCTGCCCCTTAATTGATGAAATCGGACAAGATGATAGCCAAAGGGGAGATCCGCGTGGTAAACCTTTACAGATGGCAACAACGGGATTAGTGCGATCGCTACGTCCCTATCGCATCGGTGATCCTACTCGGTTGATTCATTGGCGGACGAGCGCTCGCTATGGAGAATTACGAGTCCGAGAATTAGAAGTAATTACCGGGGGACAAGAAATTATCATTGCCATAGATAGTTCCTTTATATGGCAACAAGAATTATTTGAACAAGCCGTGATTGCCGCCGCTTCCCTGTATTTTTATGCCCAAAAGCAGAAACTGCAAGTGCAACTATGGACATCAGCCACAGGTTTGACTACAGGTAATATCTCCGTTCTCGAAACCTTAGCAGCCACCAACCCCACCGAAAAAAACAGCTTACCACCAGATCACCGCCCCCTCATTTGGCTAACCCAAAACTCTTTCACCACATCTTCCTTACCTCCGGGTAGTCGTTGGCTACTGTGGCAAAATCCAGATTCAGCCACACCAAACCTCATTAATCGGGAATATCCCGGCATCATCGTCCAAAACGAACAAGAACTACAACCCCAACTACAAAAAGCCCTCAGTTTATTTTGAAACTTATTTTGAAACGATTTCTCACACTGAGCCTGATGTACAATGCAAAGAAACATGGAAATTTATAAACAGCACAACCAATGGTCACATCAGAAGTGAATTCAAAATCCAGCGATAAAAGCCTAGAAGCAATGCGGCATTTTTCCGAACAATACGCCAAACGGACGGGAACATTCTTCTGTTCTGAACCTTCCGTTACCGCAGTTGTCATCGAAGGACTAGCCAAGCATAAAGACGAACTCGGTGCGCCCTTATGTCCTTGTCGTCACTACGAAGATAAAGAAGCCGAAGTTAACGCCGCTTTTTGGAACTGTCCCTGCGTACCCATGCGCGAACGCAAAGAATGTCACTGTATGCTATTCCTCACACCTGAAAATGAATTTTCTGGGGACAAACAGGAAATTTCTCTCGATTGTATTAAAGAAGTTCGGGATAGCATGGGATGAGCGAAATCATGCCTGAAGAGTTTTGGCAAGGTGTAGAACAGTTCAATGCTGGACAGTTCTACGCTTGCCATGACATTCTTGAAGCACTCTGGATCGATAGTATCGAACCAGATAAAACTTTTTATCAAGGTATTCTCCAAATTGCTGTAGGACTATATCATCTGGGTAATCATAACCAACGGGGGGCAATGATTCTTTTAGGCGAAGGTAGTAATCGTCTTCGGCGTTATCTACCTAGCTACGGCGGTATTAATGTGGAAGAATTACTAACTGAAAGTGTGGATTTGTTAAAAACACTACAACAAGAAAGCCTAGAAACAATGGCAAATAGAGAATTGGCTCAAAATCAAGTTAGGCTTTTACCTATTATTTCCCTGTCTAAACTATGATTTGTGGGATTTTGATGATTTTTCTGATGGATTTTATGAATCTTTTGTTGGTGTATCAGATTCGGTAACAATTAACAAATTTTGCCAGTTGTGATCAAAGATTTTCAACGCGAAACTAAAGTTAAAAAAAACCGTCCGTTTTGGCTATAGGACTGATATTTTATTTTCCTATTCCCCGTTCCCTATTCCCTAGCTTCTATGATACCTCCTTATCAATTACTAAAATCACGGATACGCCGCTTAGGATTAGCCCTGGCACTGCCAATTTCCCTTGTAGGTGTTGCAGGATTGCCCAGCCAATTGCTACCAGCTACAGCCCAATCTGGGGGAAATCGTCCCCTGACTATTCGCTCTGATACCCAAGAATATGACGCGAAAACTCAAGTAATTACTGCTCGTGGCAATGTGCAAATGGTCTACCCGGCTCGGCAAATTCAAGCCACATCTGCTCAAGCTCAATACTTTAGTAAAGAAAAACGGATTGACTTCAGTGGTAATGTTTACATTTTACAACAGGGTAGCAATAGCATTCGTGCCGAAAAAGTCACCTATTTAATTGACGAAGGCAGATTCATCGCCTTACCCCAATCTAACCGTCAGGTAGAATCTATATATATGATAGAAGATTCTAATCCTAGTAGACAAACTACGAAACCAGCCCCAAAAACTCCAGCCTTAAAGCGTTCTAATTAGCATCTACACCTAGACAAAATCCCATAGTGAAAATTGTTTTAGAGAATATTCACAAATCCTACGGTAAACGATTAATTGTAAATCGTGTTAGCCTTTCTGTTAGCCAGGGGGAAGTTGTCGGTTTGCTTGGTCCTAATGGTGCGGGGAAAACGACAACATTTTATATTGCCACAGGTTTAGAAAAACCGAATCATGGCAAAGTGTGGTTAGACAATTTAGATATTACTAATTTCCCCATGCACGCAAGGGCTAGATTAGGTATTGGCTATTTAGCTCAAGAAGCAAGTGTATTTCGTCAGTTGTCAGTGAAAGAAAATATTCTCCTAGTATTTGAACAAACTCAAGTTCCCAGGAGAGAATGGAGACACAGACTACATACCTTATTACAAGAATTTCACTTAGAAAAGGTAGCTAATAGTAAAGGGATTCAACTTTCTGGTGGTGAACGACGACGCACAGAATTAGCGAGGGCTTTAGCAGCAGGGAAAGAAGGACCCAAATTCCTGTTTTTAGATGAACCTTTTGCGGGAGTTGATCCCATTGCTGTATCTGAGATTCAGGAGATTGTCAGTCAATTGCGCGATCGCGGTATGGGAATTTTAATCACAGATCATAATGTCCGCGAAACCCTAGCCATAACAGATCGTGGTTATATTATGCGTGAAGGACAAATTCTTGCTTTTGGCAACTCTGAAGAACTGTATAATAACCCCTTGGTGCGACAATATTATTTAGGTGATAATTTTGCAGTTTAAACTTTGCGCCTTTGTTCCTTTGCATCTACCCTGCGGGATCTCTAAGAGAGATTTCACGAAACATAATCATGATATCTAAACAGATTAAACCCTTCTCCAATTTAATTTCAATATTTTCATTTTCTATCATGGATCGCTATTTAGCGATGCAATTAATTTCACCATTTTTATTTGGTGTTGGTGCATTTACTTCTGTAGTTTTAGCAATTGATAGTTTATTTGAATTACTGCGAAAGGTTGTAGAATCCGGGCTACCTCTCAATATCGCCCTAGAGATTTTCCTCTTAAAGCTACCTTATGTCATGGTGTACTCTTTCCCCATGTCCACTTTGTTAGCTACTTTAATGACCTATAGTCGCCTTTCTAGCGAAAGTGAATTAATCGCTTTGCGGGGGTGTGGTGTTAGTGTTTATCGCATGGTTTTAACGGCTGTGGTGTTAAGTTTTGCCGTCACTATCATCACTTATTTATTTAATGAGCAAATTGCCCCCGCCGCAAATTACAAAGCCACTATCACCCTAGCACAAGCTCTCAAATCAGACCAACCTTCCTTTAAACAACAAAATATTTACTATCCTGAATATCGAGAATTTAAAGAAGCAGATGGTACTCGAAAAAAGATCCTTTCTCGCTTATTTTATGCTGACCAATTTGATGGTAAGCAAATGAACGGTTTAACAATTATAGATCGTTCCCGAGGCGGAGTTGATCAAATCGTTGTTTCCGAATCAGCTAAATGGAACACTCAAAAACAAGTTTGGGATTTTTACAATGGGACTATCTATTTAGTAGCGACAGATCGCTCATATCGGAATATTTTACGATTTGAACATCAGCAATTACAACTTCCTCGCACACCTTTAACCTTAGCCGAAAATAGCCGAGACTACGGGGAAATGAATATCTCCCAAGCCTTAGAACAATTAGAAATAGAACGTTTAGGTGGGAACAATCAAAAAATTCGCAAACTGCAAGTGCGAATCCAGCAAAAAATCGCCTTTCCCTTTATTTGCGTTATTTTTGGCTTAGTTGGTTCAGTTATGGGTAGTATCCCTCAGCGCACTGGACGTGGCACAAGTTTTGGTATTAGCGTGATTGTAATTTTTAGTTACTATTTGCTACTATCCGTCTCTGGAGCATTAGCACAAGCTGGTATTCTTTCACCCTTAATTGGTGCTTGGTTGCCTAATCTATTTGGATTAGCCACAGGTTTGTTTTTGTTATTGCGAGTAGCCCAGCGTTAATATGCGGAATGTGGGTTATATTATTTAATATCTAAGTAGCCATCATGAACTGTGTACACCAGAATATATGCAAAAACTTCTTATTCCCCCTCGAAGAACGAGGAGGGCTAGGGGTGGACGGCAAAAACCAAAATATGTGACGAAAAATGAGTAAAATCCGCACTGTCATCATTGAAGATCATGAACTCACTCGCCTCGGTATTTGCACAGCATTACAACGAACAGACGAAATTGAACTAGTTGGACAAGCTAACAATGCTCGTCATGGGTTTATAATGTTAAAAAAGCTACAGCCAGATGTGGCGATTGTGGATATAGGTTTACCAGATCAAGATGGAATTGAATTAACCAGGAAAATTAAAGGGAATCATCAACAGTTATTAAATACAAAAGTATTAATCTTAACATCATCTTATCATGAAGAATCCGTACTTTCAGCCTTTAGTGCTGGTGCAGACTCTTACTGTATAAAAGATCTTAAGCTTGAAGACTTACTGAATGCTATCCGGGTAACTGCTGAGGGAAATCCTTGGATTGATCCAGTGATTGCCCGGATTCTTGTAGAAAAGGCCAAGCAAAAACAAGATTCTCTCAAATCCCATGATCATAAACAACTTATTAAAGTCGGTATTCTCTCAGACAGAGAATTAGAAGTGATAGAATTAATTACCAAAGGTTGTAGTAATAATGATATCGCCGAGAGACTTTATATTGCAAGTGGAACTGTAAAAACCCACGTTTGTAATATTATGAACAAACTAGGTGCCAATAACCGTACCCAAGCAGTAGTAATTGCTATGCGTTCTGGCTTAGTTAAGTAGGCGGAAGGAGGAAAATCAAAATATATTTCGTTTTTTGAAATGGCTAAAACTCAACGACAATAACGCATTGAGGTAAATTTACATATCGGTACACACTTTTGGTTATTTCACGTCCACCTAAGTAGGTTGGCGTTGAAAATTGTCGTTATGGCAAGGCAAGAGGCAAGAGGGTTTGGGCGATTTTACGTTTCTTTACACAGTTTGGTTTTATTGTGTTCACCTACTTACTTAGTTATTAAAATTAAGGACACCTTATGGCTGGAAAAAAGTTAGATAAGCTCAAGCTAATGGTCGTAGATGACGAGCTAGATAACTTAGATGTCCTCTATCGCACATTTTGGAAAGATTTTAAAGTTTATAAAGCTAATAGTGCCACTGAAGCCTTAGCTATCTTAGAAAAAGAAGGTGAAATGGCTGTAATTATCTCCGACCAAAGAATGTCTGAAATGAACGGTAGCGAACTATTAAGTCTGACAGTGGAGCGGTTTCCCGATACAATTCGGATTTTGCTCACAGGTTTTACAGATGTAGAAGATTTAGTAGATGCAATTAACTCAGGTCGAGTATTTAAATACATTACAAAACCTTGGAATCCCCGCGAACTCCAAACATTAGTCAATCAAGCTAGTGATACCTATCGCTTAGTTAAAAAACGATTAGCAGAATTATCTCGTGCCTTGCGACGGGAATCTTTATTTAATGCTGTAACAACAGCAATTAGAGAATCTTTAGACTATGAAAATATGCTGCAAAAAATCGTTACTACAATTGGAGAAAAATTCGCGGCTCATTATTGTTTAGTCAAACCAGTCGAAGATGATTTACTAACCGAAAGGCAATTTTGCTATCAAAATTCTCAATCTAAAATCTATGATTTACTTCCAGATATCAGTAATTTAATTGCCAAAGTTTTCCAAACTCACCATTATGAAATAAAAGACGATATCTACAAAGACATCCCTTATCAATATCTAATTTTTCCCCTCATTTATCAACAGGATTTACTAGCTATTATTGCTATTTGTAAATTGGGAAGTGATCACATTTGGGATCAAGAAGATATTCAACTGATTACAGGTGTAGCGGAACAAGCAGCCTTAGCCCTTTCCCAAGCAAAACTCTATCAGAGTTTGCAAGAAAAACAACGACAAATTAACTTAGAGTTGGAAGTAGCCCGCCAAATTCAACATAACCTATTGCGGCAAACTTTACCAGAAATGGCAGGTGTAAAAGTCCAAGCTTGTTGCTATCCAGCACGAGAGGTAGGAGGTGACTTTTTTGAAGTGTTTGTTCATCCTAATGGTGATTTGTGGTTAGCCGTTGGTGATGTTTCTGGTAAAGGTGTACCGGCGGCTTTATTTATGGCTAGTACGATTTCACTGCTGCGGAGGGAACTCTGTCAAGAAGTTCCAGTAGAGCCAAATGTCATCATGCAGAACCTGAATTCTGCCCTGAGAGACGACTTAATGAGCAGCAATTATTTTATCACAATGGTTTTAGCTCGTTATCACCCAACTACAAAAGAACTAGTCTATGCTAATTCTGGGCATATTTATCCTTTTGTCTGGTCAAAGCACGCGACTTTGAATGATTCCCCTCATTATCTGAAAGTTCGCAGTATTCCTTTGGGAATACTACCTAAATGGCAGGCTGAATCCGGCTGTTTGATGCTTTCTTCTGGAGATACATTACTTCTGGCTAGTGATGGTATTACGGAAGCAACTGTCTGGGAAACCTTAGACAGTTCGAGAACAACTCATCGTTCTATGCTTAACCAAGAAGGTCTATGGCAACTTATAAAAAAGCAATCTCAACCCCTTAATCTTGATAATTTATTAGCTTTTATTCAAACCAATAACGATGTTCAAGACGATGATCAAACTATACTCTCTTTAGAGGTTTTATAGGTTATGAAAAGTGAACTTCATGTTCCCAGTGACCTAAGTTTCATCAATATTGCAGAACAATGGTTATTCGGATGTTTACAATTACAACTAGGGGAATCTGTTGATTGGATCAAACAATCAGGTCGCCTACGCTTGGTTTTAACAGAAGGATATTCTAATGCTGTGCGTCATGCCCATAAAAACAAGCCTGGATTAACAATTTTACTGCGGTTAGAACTGAAAGACCGAGATTTATCTATAGAGATTTGGGATTATGGTGAAGGTTTTGATTTATCTACTTACTTTCCTCCCAATCCCACAGAAAAGCAAGAAGGTGGTTATGGTTGGTTAATTATGAATCGGTTGATGGATAAGGTAGAGTATCAATTACAGGTGAATGGTGCTAATTGTCTGAAACTAGAAACTACTCTCCCCGAACTATTGCCGTAAGTTGTCGGGGAGGAGGCAAGAGGCAAGAGGTAAGAGGCAAGAGACTTCCAATTAAAAAAATACCCAAAAATTTCTGGTGGTGCGGGACGAATTGCCCGCTAATCATCAAGGACGGGCAGGATGCCCATCCCACAAAATTGGGTAATTTATTTTTTGGTGTTCCCTAAGAGGTAAGAATGAATTCATCCATCCTTATCTGCGTTTATCTGCGTTTATCTGCGTTTAATAATTCTGGAAATCCGATTAATTTGGATGACATGGTTTTTTGGGAAAATAAAATTTCCCGTAGCAATTCACTATAAAATCTAAAATTTAAAATAGAGGTTAGCACACATGGAAAATCTTACTCCTAATTCTAGTTTTAGTGTGACATTGCGCTTACAAATTCCCAATCGCGTGGGGATGTTAGCTTCTGTTACTCAAGCGATCGCTGCCACTGGTGGTAATCTCGGACAAATTGATTTAATTGAACAAAGCCGTCAAGAATCTATCCGTGATCTGACTGTTGATGCGGCGAGTACGGAACACGCAGAAACTATTGTACAGGCGGTGAAGGGATTACCAGATATTCAGGTAATTGATGTTTATGACCGCACCTTTAATTTACATCGGGGTGGCAAAATCAGTATTGTGAGTAGAATTCCGCTCAAAAGTGTTTCTGATTTAGCTATGGCTTATACTCCTGGGGTTGGTCGCATTTGTAAGGCGATCGCCGAAAATCCAGAAGAAGTATATAATCTGACTATCAAACAGAACACGGTGGCAATCGTCACTGATGGTAGTGCAGTATTAGGTTTGGGCAATTTGGGACCAGCGGCGGCTTTACCCGTGATGGAAGGGAAAGCGATGCTGTTTAAGGAATTTGCTGGACTTGATGCTTTTCCCATCTGTTTAGATACTCAAGATACGGATGAGATTGTCAAAGCAGTTAAAAATATCGCCCCGGTTTTTGGTGGTGTAAATTTGGAAGATATCGCTGCCCCCCGCTGTTTTGAAATTGAAAAAAGACTGCGGGCGGAATTAAATATCCCGATTTTTCATGATGACCAACATGGTACAGCCATTGTCACCTTAGCGGCTTTATTTAATGCTCTGAAACTCGTGCAGAAATCCCTTGCAGATATCCGCATTGTGATAAATGGTGCGGGTGCGGCTGGGGTAGCGATCGCTCGGTTACTCCGCAAAGCCGGTGCAGAAACCATTTTGATGTGTGACTCAAAGGGAATTATTTCCCATAATCGCACCGATTTAACCGCTGAAAAACTGGAATTTGCTGTTAAAGCCCAAGGAACTTTAGCCGGTGCAGTTCAAGGTGCAGATGTGTTTATTGGTGTCAGCGCACCGGGAGTTTTAACCCCAGAAATGGTACAGGGAATGAGGAAGGATGCAATTGTGTTTGCAATGGCTAATCCCATTCCCGAAATTCAACCCGAATTAGCCCCTAAAAACGTCGCTATCATGGCTACAGGTCGAAGTGACTACCCCAACCAAATCAATAACGTCCTGGCGTTTCCTGGGGTGTTTCGTGGGGCTTTAGATTGTCGGGCTAGGACAATTACTACTAATATGTGTTTGGAAGCTGCCAATGCGATCGCATCTTTAGTTAAACCCTCGGACTTGAACCGGGAACATATTATTCCTTCTGTCTTTGATCGGCGTGTTGCTACTGCTGTGGCTGCTGCTGTCCAACAAGCCGCACGGGAAGAAGGTATTGCTCAAAGTTAGTGAACTAAGTAATTGGACAAAAATATTTACAGTCATTGCGAGGGAAGGGAAGCAATCACAACCCTTGCGATTGCTTCATTTCACTTCGTTCCATTTGCAATGACATTGTGTAACTAATTCTGTCTCACTACTTAATTTTTCCGGTTTACCCCCTTATAAAGGGGGGTAGAAACAGCTTGATAATTTCTACCCATAACTATCCATATATTACTGTTTGTCCGAGTCTTCAATAAGTTGATCAACAAAATCCCTCAACCGTTGCTGCCAATCAGGGACGGTTTGGCAATACGTTCATCGTCTTCCAAAGCCATTTTTTGATCATAATTTAAACCCAACCATAGGAAATCAAATATAAAACTACACCAAGTTTGACAGATTGTCTTTTGACATGGACATGATGATAAGAGATGTAAAAAGTATACTTTCCCAATAGACATCTCCAGAAATTAAAGATGCTTGATCTGAAACCCTTGTAGAGACATTCTATGGAACGTCTCTAGCATCTTTTTTAGAGATGTCTAATTGCCAATTCCCAGTTCCCATCATGAATATGCTAGATTTATTACTCATCACATTACTAGGTTTCTTAGGCAGTTTTGGACATTGCTTTGGAATGTGTGGACCCTTAACAGTAGCTTTTTCTCTTTCTAAACAGCAGGAAAATCCAACTTGGCAACAGCAATTAAAGTTTCATACCTTACTCAACCTGGGGCGAATGTTGAGTTACGCTTTAGTAGGTGCTGGTATTGGCACAATCAGTTCCGTATTAGTAGAAGGTGGGCAACTTGCAGGAGTCGGTAGTGATTTGCGGCGTTGGATAGCCATAATTACAGGCATAACTCTGATTTGGTTTGGTTTAGGACAGGTGAAACCAGATTTATTACCGCATATTCCCCTACTACACCCCATCTTAAAAGGAAATTTACACAACCGTCTCAGTGCAGCCATGCTCAAGTTATCTGCACAAACTCAATGGTGGACACCGACACTTTTGGGCATGACATGGGGATTAATGCCCTGTGGTTTTTTATATGCGGCTCAAATTAAGGCTGCTGCCACAGGGAATTTGTGGCAAGCAACAGCGACAATGTTAGCTTTCGGAATTGGCACGCTGCCCATCATGCTAGGTGTAGGTGTTTCTACGGCTTTAATGAGTAAAGATCGCCGCAGTCAATTATTTCGCTTGGGTGGTTGGGTAACTCTAATAATTGGGGCTATTACCCTCTTACGAACAGGGGATACCATGACAGACTATAGCGGACACGCGTCTCTAATTTGTTTAATTCTCTCATTGATTGCCCGTCCTGTGAATAGTTTTTGGTCTGCACCTCTGCGTTACCGTCGAGCTTTGGGAGTTGGGGCTTTTGTTCTGGCTGGGGTACATACTATTCATCATTTTGAACACTCCCTAGCGTGGAATTTCAACGCTTTTTGGTTTTTAAAGTTAGAATTTCAATGGGGGATGATTGCAGGAGCTATGGCATTATTATTAATGCTTCCTGCTGCTTGTACAAGTTTCGACTTTCTGCAAAAGTCATTAGGTAAGCGTTGGCGACAAATTCATCTCCTGAGTGTACCAGCTTTGTTATTGAGTGCTATTCATACGCTGATGATTGGTTCTCATTACCTGGGGGCTTTCAGATTAAGTTGGCAAAACCAGTTGGCAGCCGTGTTTCTGGGGATAATTATTTCTGCTGTATTATTAGTGCGCTCACGGTATTTTTGGTTATATTTACATCTAGAAAAATTTTATGTTCCTCCCAATAAGTCGCGGTAAATTGACTCGTTCTACTCAATGTAACAGCAAAATCAGGTATCTATTATTATTAATTTTATCTAGTTTGATAGTTACTACAAATACTCAAGTTTTAGCCCACACGGTGAAAATATCCGAGGATGTGGGTGGTACTGTCCATTTAGAACCTAATGATAATCCCCGCGCGGGGGAAGTTACTCAAACTTGGTTTGCCCTGACGCGAAAGGGTGGTAAGGTAATTCCTTTAAAAGATTGTAATTGTCGGTTGGCTATTTATGCTGAACCTCATGTAGCAGGAGAACCAGCATTAATTGAACCTCGATTAAAATCTATTCAGGCTGAACGGTATGAAGGCATACCAGGAACAGAAGTAACTTTTCCCAAACCAGGGGCTTATCAGTTGCAATTGAGTGGTAAACCTGTGATTGAGGGAAGTTTTAAACCTTTTGAGTTAAAGTTTGTTGTCACTGTGGCTACAGGAAAGGCTGTAGATATTTCTCAACTGGGGCAAAATGTCAACGAGAATCCGCAAGGAACAAAAATTGGCTTAGTACAACCTTTAATTTGGTTGGGAGTTTCGTTAATTTCAGGTGGTATTGTAGTTTTTTTGAGACAAATTAAGTAAAAGTACAAAGAAAATAAAAATGAGCGCGGAGGGATTCGAACCCCCGATCTACAGGACCGGAACCTGTTGCTCTATCCACTGAGCCACGCGCCCTTATATCTCTATTACCATAGCATACTTTTTGAATTTAAATAAAATTAAATTATGAGTAATTTACTGGGTCAACGGGTGTAAGTAATTGGACAAAAATATTTACAGTCATTGCGAGCGAAGGGAAGCAATCACAACCCTGGCGATTGCTTGATTTCACTTCGTTCCATTTGCAATGACATTGTGTAACTAATTCTGTCTCACTACTTAAGCCTGTAGAACAGCAGCGATCGCTTGTCCTTTCTGTACAGTTTGTCCTTCACCAACATATAATTCTAGTGTGTCCATAGAGGGTGGTCATCGCCTGACTATGGCTAATAATCAACATAAACAGGATTATGCCTGACCTGTGGCAAAATTTAACACAGTGATTCAAACCGAATTCCTATTCATGGCAGTAATTACGGGTAATAAAATGATGTATCGAATATTATAACAAATTGTCATCAAACCCGGAACAAGAACCCCACCCCCAACCCCCTCCAGTATCAAAAGCTTATCCTTTTCTTCCCCCCGCTGCGGGGGGATTGAGGGGGGTGCGATGAGGGGGCTAAGATGTACCTTATATGATTGGAAATCGCTGTATGAGCGATCGCAATAGTGGCTGTGTAAGTAGGTGAACACAATAAAACCAAAGTGTGTAAAGAAAAGTAAAATCGCCCAAAGCTTCTTCACTCTTGCCTCTTGCCTTCCCAAAACGACAATTTTCAATGCTAACCTAGTTAGTAACACACTTTATTATTTTGGGTATCCTATTAAAATGGAAACCTTGATACTAGCAGTGCGAAACCGTCAACTCCCTTATTTTTTATTTTCTTTGACTTTAGTGATCATAATTGGCTTTGTTAAGTTCTTAGATAAATCCCCAAGTTTTCCCTGTGAAGAAGAGGGATTTATGGTTAGCCAAATTACACAATCTTATATCCATCCTGAGAAAATATTAGTCCGTCCCTGGTTGGGTCAACATCATGTATATGCTGTATTTATGCTGCCAAATAATTATGTATATGATCGGCTTATCAAAGTTAATTTACCAGTCAATAAAACCTTTTGTGGAACTACCGTTAAATTCACTCAAGCTATAGATGACATTAATCTTCAACCAGGACATTATTTAGTCAGGGGATATTTACAAACACGCACTGCACTCCAATATATCTTTGCGGGCAAAATAAATGACTTAAAGCAAGTAAGTAATTGGCAATTAGGTTATGGTAAATCGAAACAGGCATCTGTAAATTCTGTCCGAACCCATATCTGATTTGGGTTATCTTTCATTTCATCTGTTGTATAATAGACATCTTCAAAAAAGATGATAAAGACCTTCCATTGAACGTCTCTACAAGAGTTTCAGGTCACGCATATTTAATTTTTGGAGATGTCTATTAGACTTCTCCGGTAAAGCTTGTAGAGACGTTCCATGGAACGTCTCTACAAGGGGTTCAAACGACGCACATTTAATTTTCGGAGATGTCTATTGTACATCCGCTCCCTTTATAATTTTTTGGAGTATAAACCGTTGTCCTAATTTGGTTTGAGGCTTTAATATATTCAAAAATAAGTAAGTGGACGTAAAATAACCAAAATGTGTAACGATATGTAAATTAACCTCAATGCGTTATTGTGGTTGAGTTTTAGCCATTTCACAAAACGAAATATATTTTGATTTTCCCCCGCCCACCTACTTAGGCGATTCCTACGGAGTGCTTCGCTATCGTTTATTAATTTAGCTCAAACTCATGTACACCAATGGTTTTGGAGATATCAAAAGGATGTTTGATCACAAGGGGAACGGTAGAACCATCATTTTCATACATCAAATCAGCAACGCCGGATTTTGGTATAACCTGAATACTTACTCGAGTACTATTTTATTGCAGATTAAGTTCATTCATCTTCTCCAGAACTTTACGATAGTTAATGGATTCGTTTTTTTGAAGATAGAGATCCGCTGAACGAATTAAGTTTTGAGCAGCATCTTCTTTTAAATTCAATTTAGCAAAGGATAAACCAGCGTAGTAATAAGCTTCTGGTTGATCTGAGGAAATTTTTAAAGTGAACACAAAATCCTGAATCGCAGATTTATACTGTCCTAAATTGTAATAAGCAATACCCCTGGCGAGATAGGAAGGAAAAAATGTTTTTTCTTGAGCAATTAGTTGATTCATTTCCTCCACTACTTGTGTAAACTGACCAATCTGAAGACGCACATTTGCTAAATTTAAACGACTAATTGCTGTTGGTGCTAGTTGCACTGATTTAGTTAAATCTTCTAAAGCTTTGTCTAATTGTCCAGAACGTTGATATGCTAAAGCTCGATTGTTATAAAGCCCAGGAGAAGACTCTAATTTTTCTGCTTGATTAAAGTTTTGAATTGCTTCTAGTAACTGATTAAGTTCGCTTAGTGCAACACCTTTAATAATAAAAACTTGAGATGGCGTATTTTTCCCTTGAATTTGAATCAGTTGATTTAAATCTTGTAAAGCATAATTATATTGTTTCAGCAAAATATAAGCTTGGGAACGATTAAATAAAGCCATGACAATATTATTATTATTTTTTATATCACGGCTCCATTGTTGAATCGCACGCGTAATATTTCCTTGCTGAAAATTCTGTTCAGCACTGGAATTAGAATTGGGAGCTAAAGGTTGATTACCAGGTGTGACCTGTGCTTGAACACTTGTCAAGCAAGTTGTCCCAATTATTCCTATTTCTAATAGGAATTTTAATAAATTAAAACTGCGTCCACGACTCAATCCAAACATAAAAGTTATGGCAAATAATTAGTTTGGGCAGAACAGCGATCTAGTTCAGGTTTAACCATCAAGTTAACTAAACGTGGTCCATCTTTTCCTACTTGGGTAGCTAGTGCGTTAATTTGAGCAAATGTCTGGGGAGTGTAGCGGCTTTTATAAACAGTTAAAGCACATTGGCAGAAGTTTTGTTTAATCTTGAGTTTAGCAGGATCTGGGTTTTGATTTCCTACACATCCTTGGATAAATTCTGTTTGAGTAGTAGTAAAGTTAGCCCAATCACTATTAGCTGTTTTTGAATTATTATTGTTATTATTGCGGGGTTGTGAGCGCGGAGTTTGAGCTTGGCTAATTTGGCTAGTGAGAATGATAGTAAACAGCGATACAACAAACAGATTATTAATTGTGAATTTCATAAGAACACCCGGTAAGTGGGAAACTCAGCGTCTTTAGACCTGAGAGGGAAACGACACGAGCAGTTCGACAAGCTCACTGACCACGGTTTTAACCGCTGTGGATACTAAAATTGAAACCAGATTTTTGATTGGAATCTGGAAACCAACTCCCATTTCTGGGGTAATGTTAGCCTAGACCTGTTATAAGAGCTTGTTGGGCTTGCAACACTGTTCCTGTTACCTTAGAACTGTTTAATCACAAGCGACAGAGCAGGGAACTGGCTACGCATTCGGTGGGTGTCGTGACTCAAATAACGGCTACCCTTCGACTTCGCTACCTCGACTTCGCTCGGCACAAGTCAGGGCAAGTCGCTCAGGGTGGTCTGGTCAGTACGGCTTGCTTGATTACTCTTGCAAGCCTAGTCCCTTTAGGGCTGGGTTACTGACAAATCTATATTCAAGGTTTTGAGTTTGCTTTTTCAATCTTAATTTATTATGTTGTACCACAAAGAAAGCAATAAAGCCAAAATTGATATGCTCCTTCATAGAGGGCATATCAAGAAACAAATTGAAGGTTAGAACTCAAAGAATAACCCAAAGCGACCCATAAAGTTAGATGCTTTACTGTAGATAGAAGAAGTCGTAGATGTGAAGGCTGCACCTGTATTAAAGGTAATGCTGCGATTAAGACGTGCGACGCAACCAAAAGCACCTGACCAAGAACTACCGTAAACCCCGCTTCCTACACCGCAACCACTACTGACACCATGTGGTAGGGTGTTGGGAATTGATGATAAAGCAGCAGCCAGAGACCCCACAGATTCAATTTGTCTGCCTAACTCGTATAGTCCTTTCTCAATTGCAGAAGGATCGAAAGTAGCAGTACCTAAGTTGCCAGATTGGTCTACTGTAACGTACCGTCTATCTCCACTTTGGTATTTATTGCCTACGAATGAGCCTGAAGAAGCAAGCCCTGGCAATGTGTAGTAGCTGGCGGCAGTACCAAAAGCCATTTGTCCTGTACCTGTAGCAATTGCACCTGTACCAATGGCAGTGGAGTTGCCACCACTAGCGACCGCATTAGCACCCAAGGTTGTGGAGTTTGCACCGCTAGAACGAGAAGCAGTACCGATAGCTGTAGAGTAATTTCCAGTTGCTTGAGAATTATAAGCAAAAGCAGCAGCATCTGTTCCTGAAGCAAGTGCTGAATCCCCAACTGCTGTTGCTGGGTCACCTATTGCTTGGGCATTGCGACCAATGGCAATTGTTCCAATTTCGCTGGCTTTGGCATTTTGACCCATAGCAATAGCTCCGTCTGCTTTGGCAATAGCACCATCACCGTAAGCAGAAGCACCTACACCACTTGCAGTAGCATTATTTCCGAAAGCAGAAGCATTTTCACCACTTGCAGCAGCATTGTTTCCGAAAGCAGAAGCACTTGTACCACTTGCAGCAGCATTGTTTCCGAAGGCAGAAGCATTAACTTTAGCAGCACTACTATTATTACCATAGGCAGAAGCATTTTCTTGAGTAGCTTTAGATTCGCTACCAAACGATGTCGCCTTATTACCTTCAGCTTTACCCGTAATGCCTATAGTAATTGCATTAGTTCCTACAGCTATAGAATTAGCTCCTATAGCTGTAGAATTTATTCCAGTTGCTGAAGAATTAGCACCTATAGCTGTGGCAAATTCACCATTCGCAAAGGCATTAGCTCCTGTAGCTGTAGCATTTTGACCAATTGCTTTGGCATCAGATCCTGTAGCCGCCGCATTCAACCCTTCTGCATAAGCACCTTTTCCTGTAGCAATAGAACTTTCACCCAATGCTTGTGCAGTATCACCTGTGGCAATAGAACTCGCACCACTAGCTGTAGCACCTTTACCTGTGGCGGTGGCATTTGCACCTGAAGCATTGGCACTATCACCATAGGCTGAGGCAGAAATACCTGTGGCTTGGG
>NZ_JADEWA010000497.1:0-3866 GCF_015207865.1 Dolichospermum sp. LEGE 00246 | reverse complement strand
CAGTAATGGCAAACAGGATCAGGGCAAGAACCGTACATCTAAGGTAATACCTGAAAAGCGGATATTATTCGAGCAGTTGTCTTGACAATTATTCGATTAAGAATCCCCGCGTCTTTAGACCGGGGAGGGTCAAATTCAGCAGGTAAAACCAGAAAAAAGGTATTTTAATCTAAGTGGACTAAGGGACTTCCAATTAAAAAAATACCCGAAAATTTCTCGTGGTGCGGGCATACTATGGCTAACGCCACGCTATCGACAAGCTCAGTACAAGTCTTGCCCGCTAATCATCAAGGACGGGCAGGATGCCCATCCCACAAAATTGGGTAATTTATTTTTTGGTGTTCCCTTATGACTTCGACTTTTTGATAACATTAGTACCAAGACCAGCAGTAATCACATCAATACCGTCGCCATAGTAAATCGTATCATTACCAGAACCAGTAGTAATTCTGTCATTACCAGAGCCAGTAGTGACAGTATTATTGCCATGACCAGCATTAACAGTATTATTACCATCACCAGCATTAATTATATCATTACCACTTCCAGCAGTGATACTGTCAATACCAGAACCAGTCGTGACAGTATTATTACCATTGCCGACATTAATATTATTGTCACCATTGCCAGCACTAATAACATCATCACCGCTACCAGTAAAGATATCATCACGTCCATCACCACCAGTAATATTTTTATTACCATCCCCAGTCGTGATGTAGTTGTAACCATTACCAGCGACGATTATATCCTTACCAATACCAGTGGTGATTCTATCATTACCAGCCCCAGTAGTAATCTCATTATCACCATTGCCAGCATTAATCGTATTATTGCCATCACCTGCCTGAATGATGTCCTTGTCACTGCCAGATGTGATGGTATCACTACCAGAACCAGTAGTAATTGTGTTTAGTCCATTACCAGCACTAATAATATTGTTACCTTCTCCAGCATTGATATTATCGTTACCAGACCCTGTAGTAATGTTATCATTGCCGCTACCAGCAGTAATAACATTACTACCATGCCCAGCATTGATAGTATTAGTACCTTCACCAGCCAGAATCATATCATTGCCACTACCACTGGTGATAATATCACTACCAGCACCACTATCTATGTAGTTATCACCGTCACCAGCATTAATTTGGTCAATTCCAGAGCCAGAAGAAATTGTGTCATTACCAGCACCAGTGAAGATGTTGTTATCGCCGTCACCTGCTTTGATATCATCGTCTCCAGAGCCGGTAAAGACATCATCTCGTCCTGTACCGCCAGTAATCTTATTTAGCCCATCCCCGGCAGTAATGTAGTTGTAACCATCCCCAGCAATGATCACATCATTGCCTGTTGTGGTAGTAATTGTGTCATTGCCAATGCCAGTAGTAATGTCATTTGCACCTGAACCAGCATTAATCGTATTGTTACCATCACCAGCCTTAATGATGTCATCGCCTGTGGTAGTGGTAATGCTGTCACTACCAGAACCAGTATAAATTTTATTATTACCAGCGCCAGCATTGATGATGTTGTCACCTCCGTAGGCGTAGATTACATCATTTCCTGAGCCTGTGGTGATTGTATCTTTACTACTACCACCGTAAATGGTGTTATTACCTTCCCCGGCATTAATGACGTTAATCCCTTCCCCAGCGTAGATAATGTCATCACCTGCTCCTGTAGTAATATTATCGTTACCATCACCGCAGTAAATCGTATTGTCACCAATACCAGCGGTGATAAAGGTGTTGATACCGCTACCTCCTTCCATGCTACTGCTACCCGTAGAACTGAGGAAATCAGCCCCATCACCACCATAGATTTTGTTGTTACCATCGAGTCCGTATAATGCATCATCTCCTCCTAGTCCAGATAAGAGGTTATCTCCTGCATCTCCTGTGGGAATTTCATTGTACTGTGATCCCAGCTTTGCGTAAGAGGAGGGGGAATCTCCTGTGAGAATGTCATTGTACTGTGAGCCTTCTAAGTTTTCTACCCCTGTATAGCGATCTCCATTAGCATCTCCTAACAAGCCGATACCAGTACTCAAATCAGCAATTACTCCCATGGTTGAGGTGTAGTAAGAGGCGGTATCAATGCCTGCCCCTCCATCTATTTGGTCAGTAGGTGAGTAAGATAGAAAATTATCGCCTATACCAGTACCACTGACAAGGAAGTCATCACCAGCTTCACCTTTGAGGATGTCGTTGCCATCTTCACCATAGAGTTCATCGTTACCATCACCACCGGAGATGATGTCGTTGCCGGCACCGCCGTAAATCCGGTTCTTGACTGTATTACCTGTCAATTGGTCGTTATAGGCACTACCAATTAAGTTTTCAATGTTGGTGAGGCTGTCGGTATTGGCAAAGCCATCAGTAGCAATGCCAGTGGTGAGGTTAGCAATTACTGCTAGTGGGTCGCGGCGGTAGCTGACGGTATCAGTGTCTTCGTTGCCTTCTAAGCTGTCATTGCCGGCGTTACCGATGAGGATGTCGTCTCCTGCTAAACCTTCTATTTTGTTATTAAGGGCATTACCAATGAGGATATCGTTATAGTTTGAACCGGTGATGTTTTCAAAGTTGGCTAGTTGGTCAAGGTTGCCAAAGCTGTCTTGGGCTGTGTTAGCGGCTATGTTAAAAACTGGTTCTAGGTTAGTAACCAGTGGTGTGGACTGGGTGAGTGAGTTAAAGGTTATACCACCTGTGCCTTGATAGCCTTTGGTGCTGTCGATGTTGACGATTACGCCACTAGCAGATCTTTGGTAGTTCATGCGGTCTGTTCCTACACCACCATCAATAAAGTCAGATCCTTCATCACCGCTTAATACATCGTCTCCGGCTTCTCCGTAGAGGCTGTCATTTCCTTCTTGACCGTAGATTGTGTCGTTACCATCACCACCTTTGATGGTGTCATTGTCTGTTCCTGTACCAGAGATGAAGGTAATCAGGGAGTTCCAAACTCCGCTGAAAATGCGACGGATGCGAGCATTGCCCCCTGCGATCAGGTCATTGCCTTTACCTATAGTAATTGTGTCATCACCGATGCCACCTACTACTACTTTTTGGGCATTGTCTGGGGCTTGTACTGTGTCGTTACCACCGTTGTTGGGGTTAATGGAGGTGATATCGTAGCCGTCGTTGGTGACGATGAGGTCGGCTTCGTCGCCGAAGATGACATCGCTGTCATTGTTGCCTCTGTTACCTGGTGTAGCGTTTGTAATTGTGTCGCTGCCAGCCCCACCGATGACTAGGTTTTCTGTTCCTCCGTTCAACTGGATGATATCTTGACCACCAATGCTGTTATCTGTGCTGGTAATTTGGGTGAGGTTGCCGGTGCTGAATTTGGCTGTACCGTTGTCTCCTAGAAGAATGTTGCGGTTTGTGCCGTTGTTGGTCGTAATGGTGTCGGTTCCTGCACCTGCGAGGACTGTATTTTTGCCACTGTTTAGTGTAATGGTGTCGTTACCATTACCACTGTTACTGGTAATTTGACTCAGCCAACTATCTGTGTGTTGGATGCTGGCTTCATCTCCTACTAGGATTGTGTGGGTGTTGGTGGATTGCTGAACTGTGAGGCTGTCATTTCCGATTCCCCCGACTACGACTAGCTGATTCAAGCCGTTGATGTTTGTTACTTGCAGGTTATCGTTACCAGCACCAGCGTTAATTATGACTAAGTTACTGACGTTGGCAGTGGTGCTGTTAATGGTGAAGTTGTCTGCACCTGAACCTAAGGATCGTGGATTAAATAACCTGTAATTCTGGTTTAGCGGTGTAATTCCATTGCGGCAAGAATTCATCAAAAACAATCTTCATGTTTGATTTGAAATCAAGAGCCACTTTTCGACCTGTTTGATAGGT
>NZ_JADEWA010000496.1:0-3871 GCF_015207865.1 Dolichospermum sp. LEGE 00246 | reverse complement strand
TAGGTTTTGTTCTGTTCTGTTTTTCTCCTCTATTTTCTGACTTTTTTCCTAGACTTTAAATTTTTCCTTAACGATCGCTTGACAATCAAGACAGTCGCTACAAATATATAGTTAGTTAATTGCCACAAAAGACGGAATAAGTGATGATAAAAATTCTATTATTTCTTGTATTAATGAATGTTGTTGTAATATCTTAATTTCTTCATCATTGATATTGCTAAATATTTTCTCACTAATTGATTGTTCTTTACCTAAAACTGTCTCTAAAAATTCTTTAGGTTTACTTTGCGCTAGTTGCCATTCTAAATCATTAAATTCACGTTGGGCGATTTTTTCAATTAATAGTTTATTTTGGAGAAATATAATTTCTATTTCGGGAATAGCTAAAGATACTTGAAAAGGGGTTTTAGCCGCAGCACGACGTAATAAATAATTAACTAAATCCCTTTTTTCAAATACTTGAGATTCGTTATCTGTATTAGCATCTAAAATTAATATTACAGGAATATGTCTAGTAGCAATGAGGGAACTTGCTAATGATCTTACTTCATACTGACTTTCACCTACTACTATTTTCACATCTTGAATTAAATTTTTAGGCAGTAATTTTTCTAGGATTTCTTGGTTTTTATTACCTTCTAATACTATATAAGATAAAGTCATGATAGAACCTCAGTTTTAATGTTGTAATTAGCTAGTCCTTGTTCAACACAAATACGATATTTTTTGATTAATGCTCTACGTATACACTCATTTTCTAAAGAATATTTAATTTCTTCTCCTCCCCACAATAGAATAGTTTGAGGTGCAACAAATCCAGCTAAGGTTTCCGATGCTTCTGTAAATCCACTACGACTAAATATACTCCCAATAGTTGCTGCTGGTCTGCGTAATAGTTGATTTCTTAACTTGGCTATAGGTTCAATTTAAACAGATTTTGCTGTGTCTTTACATTCTATTATACAAGATAAGCCATCTGCATAAACTACTCCGTCAATTTGTTCTATTTCTTCTCCATCTAAATACACGCTATAAGGCTAGGTTACTTCGGCGTTGTTGAGTTGAAATGCTCGTAAAACGAGATATTCTAACGCTTTACCGGCATCCCAACTTGGTGTATTACCTGATTCAATTTCCGACCATAATTTGATTAAATCATCCCAGTTATAGCTGGTAATTCTTGCTTTATATTCTGCATTTGTGGTCATAATTCTATCTGAAATTTCGTATGTTGTAACCTATTATCATTAATTCTAGGTTACGCTGTTATTGGTTATTATTGCGTTTTCTTGTGTCAACCCAACCTACCAAATTACAAAAACCTAATTACCAAGTAATTCTCTTCTCCGTTGCTCCTGTTCTTGCTGCTCAGTCGTTGCGCGTATTTTTCTATATTCTTCTACTGCTTTTGTAGATTCATTAACTAGTGAGTACCTCAATTTAATAGCTTCATCTTCATCCCCTAAAATAGAAATTACTTCTCTCCTTTGTGGTTTATCAAGTTTAAGAAACCATTCGATAAAAGCTTTTAAAATTGCCTCTTGTGAACCTGATACTTCGTCATGAGCTACAACACAAGAAGGGCAAACATAAGGTAAGTAGGATGATATTAAACCATTAGACCTATATTTTGTGCCTCCAGATATCCTCCTGCTATTGGAGCATACATCACTAGAGGTATCGTTAGCAATAATACATTCTAACAACTGCATCCCGGTGTAACCAGGAGAAGTAAAGATGCTTGCTAGTTGTCCAACAGCTACATAACCAGGATATCCAGGTAATATGTCTCCTGTTGAAGCGAGTTCAGGAAATTTATCCAAAATTAAGGAGCTATAATATCGGCAGTAGATACATTTTTCTAAATCATTTTTATCCCACTGATCAACATCCAATAGCACTCTAGTCTTTCTTGTTCGGCTTTAGCGGCTGATTCTAATTTCCTTTGTTTCTCTATAGCTTCTTTTCTCTCTCCTTCAGCTTTTAAAGCAGCTTCACGTTTTTCTATTTCTTCCCTCTTCGCTTTTTCAGCTTGCAACTCTTCAGATGAAATTACATTTACAGGACTTGGCTGAATTTGCGTTTTAGCCTTTGGTGTAGATTCGGAAAAGGGGATAACTGGTGATGAATTAGAAATACTAGGACTAACAACAGGTATTTTTTCTTCAGTTCCAACTATGTTTTTATTATTAGGTTGATTCAATGCAGCAATCGCAAAATATCCCACGCTTACACCAATCAACCATTTCCACGTTTTGCGATTTTTCTGACTTGGTTTAGCCGCAGGTTGTACTGGTTTACCTGGACTAACGGAAACCGTTGGTAAAGAACTATTTTTTGATTGAATGTTGGTGGTATTTCCGAAAATGTGCGGTTGATTTAAAGCCTTTTCAATTTTCTGCAATCTCTGTAAAATAACTCTCGTATTTTCAGGACGCTGATTTGCTGTAGGAGCAATTAAATTATCAATTAAATCTGCTAAAAGAGGAGAAATATTAACTGCATATTTTCGCCAATGTAACTCATTAGTCAGAGGATCATAAATAGCTTTATCCTGGGGTTCTTTACCAGTCAGCAAAAATATAAAAGTCCGTCCCAAAGCAAAAAAGTCTGACTGTTGTACAGAATAACCGTTTTGTTGTTCTGGAGGTGAATAACCTTGAGAAATAATTCTCGTATGGGAATTTCCGGCTAAAATTGTGGTGGTGATTTGTCGCACTGCACCAAAATCAATCAAGACAAGTTGCCCACTAGGTCGCAGCATGATATTCTGAGGTTTAATATCACGATGAAAATATTGTTGAGCGTGTACTAACGCCAGAATTTCTACTATTTGTTTTAACCAATTAAGAGCTTGAGTTTCAGCACTAGGTTGATAATTACGAAATTCCATCCATTGCTCTAAATTGACCCCTGCAATTTTCTCCATTACTAAACAATGCAATGGTACAGAACTATTTTTAGGTAAAACCGTAAAATAACCATCTGCTTTGACTTTGGGAATACCCACACTTTTTAACTGACTCAAAACCTTGGCTTCTTGTTGAAATAATTCCACCGCTTTAGGGTTATTTTCAGTCAGCACTTTTAAAACTTTGGTTTTTCCACCGTCGTCAATTTCAAAGGTGTTGCCAAAACCACCTTGTCCTAGTTGTTTAAGTACCCGATAACGATTTTGCAGCAGTAGTTGTGACCCACAGTTACGACAAATGGGATTATTTGCATTTGCTAGGTCAATGGGTTTGGGACAGTGAGGATTGATACAATAGGACATTACGCAAAAATCCGCCCTATCAATAAATGACTGTTATTCATACCCAATCCAGGATTTAAGAATGTAAGGCAGTAATAATATGTTTCAATAAGGTGTTAGTATAGTAACCCATACTACGTCTCTTTGGCAACTGGTTATACTATTTACTCCTAATTATATCTAAGCTAGATTTTATTTAACGTGAGTTCGATGAACCTCACCCCAACCCCTCCGCGACACGAAAAGGGGCATTTTAACCTCTTATTAGAATCTTAAAATCAGGTTTTTAAGCCTCTCCAATATTAAATGTTATTCCTCTCCTCTTAAGTAGGTGAACACAATAAAACCAAACTGTGTAAAGAAACGTAAAATTGCCCAAACCCTCTTCACTCTTGCCTCTTGCCTCTTGCCTTTTGCCTTGCCATAACGACAATTTTCAACGCCAACCTACTTAGAAGGTGTTTGAAAAGTCATGATTGCTGTATCGAATATTTTACCCCTCCCTAACCCTCCACTTATAAAGGCTATCGTGTACACACAAGTTAAATTACCCCCCTTATAAAGGGGGGATTAAGGAAAAATTAGTTCCCTCCCCAAAGCATCGGGGAGGGTTAGGGT